>NZ_JBSYXO010000020.1:0-99999 GCF_054172045.1 Methylomonas sp. MgM2
CGGAACCCGAGCGGATGGCCCAAACCCGCATCGAACCGCGTAACGACACCGAGCGGCGACTTGCACAGATTTGGCAGAAGGTGCTCGGACTGCAAACGGTCGGCATCCAGGATAATTTCTTCGAGTTGGGGGGGCATTCCTTGTTGGCTTTGCGTTTACTCTCGATGATCAACCGTGAGCTGGGATGGGATTTGCCGCTCACACGTTTGTTGCAGCAACCGACCATCGCCGAGCTGGCAACGCAATATAAGTCAACGTCCTTGTCCCCGCTGGTGGCGCTGAACCATGCCGCTGATCCGTTGCCACCGTTGTTTTGTCTGCATCCGGCCGGCGGCACGGTGTTCGGCTATTATCCGCTGGCCCGCGCGTTGGCCGGACAGCGGCCGGTGATAGGCCTGTTGTGCCGCAGCTTTCTGGATGCGAATTGGCGCGACGCTTCGCTGGAAAGCATGGCACGCGATTATGCCGATGCGATTGCGCAAAGCCAGTCGGAAGGTCCGATTCATTTGCTGGGCTGGTCGCTGGGCGGCGCGTTGGCCTTGAGCATTGCGCGCATTTTGGAGCAGTCCGGGCGCGAGATCGGATTCTTGGGTTTGGCCGATTGCTTCGTGCCCGGTTTCGAAAATGATGATGAAACGCCGGACGACGGCGATAGTCTGCGGGAACTATTGCGCGACATGGCGCCGCAGCTGGCGGACGTGGAGCCGGAATCCGCCGCTGCTACGCATCCGGCGGCCGATTGGCTAAAATTGCTGGATTTGCAAAATGGTCTGGCGATCATGCAACACCTGACCGAGTTGAGCGAGCATTACCGTATCGAGCCCGTCCGTGCCGGCATGTATTGTTGGTGGTCGCGTGCGGCCGGCGATGCGGCGGAGTTGGCTCAGGACATTCTGGAGCAGGCCTGCGACAACCGTTTGCTGGGTTCGGCGCGGGTCGACAGCGATCATGCCGGCATCGTGCGCGATGCGGATTTCATTGCCGACGTGGTTGCGATATTGCAAGGGAAGGCGGATGCGCGGCGCTGAGCCTATTCAGAAAAACTTGAAACACGCGGATGTTATTGGGAAATTCATTGTGGGAGCGACGCCTTCGTCGCGACGAAAGCATCGCTCCTGCGAACTTGTGATTCATTATGCGGAGCGATGCCGGTTTCGTGTCGCCTGGCTCTGTCCGCTCCTGTTGACGGTCGCCTGCGTTGAAGTGCCTGGACGCGACCCGGTCTTGGATGCCGTGGCTTTGCCTGCGGCTTGGGCAGCGCGTCCGGCCGAGGAATATCAAGCCGAAGTATCGGCTTGGCTGGCGAGCTTCAATGATGACGACCTTAAAGTCCTGATCGCGGCTGCGCTGGACGGCAATAACGATTTACGGGCTGCTGCCGCGCGCGTGCCGCAGGCCCGCGCGCTGGCGCGCATCGAAGGCGCCGCGGCCAAACCGCAACTCGATCTGGCGCCCGGATTTGAGCATGTCGACGTTGGCCGGGATGCGCGGGCCTATGCGGCCGACGGCAACGTCTGGAGAGTGCCGTTCAATTTCAGTTGGGAATGGGACGTTTGGGGTCGCATCGGCGATGCCCGTCGAGCCGCCGAGCTGGCCGCCGATGCCGCAGAGGCCGATTGGCGTGGGGCGGTGTTGTCGCTGGCGGCGCGTACCGTGCAGACTTGCTTCGAACTGGCCGAGGCCCGCCAGCGGGTGACCGTGGTGCAGTCTTCCATCGACGACCGCGGCGCGTTGGTTGAATTGCTGCAAGGCCGCTTCAATTTGGGATTGGCGCAAGGTCTGGATTTGAGCCTGGCGCTGACCGATCTTAGCGATGCCCGCGCCGAGTTAAACGATGCGTCTAACCAGGTACAGCTTGCGCAACGGCGGCTGGAAGTGTTGCTGGGGCAATATCCGGCCGGGAGCGTCGAGCGTTGCGGCCAATTGCCCGAATTGCCGGCGGCGATGCCGGCCGGTTTGCCTGCCGAATTATTGAGCCGCCGGCCGGACATCGTGGCCGCATTCGCCCGCTTGCGCGCCCAAGACCAGCGCTTGAGCAGCGCCCGCAAGGCCTTGTTGCCGCGCGTGACCTTGGCGGCCTCGGGCGGGAGCCTGGGCAGTACGCTGGCCGATTTGAGCGATCCGCGCTCGGCGGCCTGGAACCTGGCCTTGGGTTTGACCCAGCCTTTGTACGCCGGCGACAGGCTGCAAGCCGACATCGATTTGCGGGCGGCGCAAAGCGACGAAGCTCTGCACAGTTACCGGGAAACGGTGTTGCAGGCCTTGCGCGAGGTCGAGCAAAGTCTGGCCGCCGAAAATTGGCTGCGCGGCCGTGAACAGGTGTTGGATGTTACCGTCAAACAAACCGAAACCAGCCGCGCGCTGGCGATTTATTCCTACCGAAACGGCACCGTGGATATTTTGACTTTATTGGATAGCTACCGTAGCACCCTGATCGCGCAAACCGCGCTGCTGGATGCGCGGCTTAAATTGTTGAACAACCGGCTGGATTTATATTTGGCTCTCGGCGGCGGCGTATGACGACAGCCCGATGGCGTATCGTCTTGCCGGTTTTGGTGTTGCTGGCGGCGGTTGTCTGCACTTGGTTGTTGGCTGCAGGCTCGGCACCTGTATCCGCCGAGCGGGTCGAACCCGCGCCCATCGTCAAAGTGGTACGCGTGCAAGCGCGACGCCTGCGCGTGCCGGTGCGCAGTCAGGGCGTGTTGCGGCCGGTGCGGGAAATCGATTTGACTGCAGAGGTGCAGGGCAGGGTGGAGGCCTTGCACGACAGTTTCGTGGTAGGAGGGCGCTTCAAGTCCGGAGAGGTATTAGTCAAAGTGGCGCCGCACGAATACCAATTGGCTGTGGTCCGCGCCGAGACGCAACTGGCCGAAGCCAAGCGAAAACTGGCGGAGGAACAGGCGGCGGAGCAACAAGCGCAACGGGAATGGAAGGTGCTGGGGCAAGGCGCGCCGACGCCGTTGTCGCTACACGAACCGCAGGTGCAGGAAGCCAGGGCCAGACTGAAACAGGCGGAAGCCGAACTGGCCGCCGCCAAGCGGCATTTGAGCCGCTGCGAGATACGCGCGCCGTTCGGCGGCCGGGTCAAGGAAAAGCTGACCGGCGTCGGGCAAATGGCCGAAATCGGCAAAGTCTTGGGTCGAATTTACGCCGACGATGCCGCCGAGGTGCGTTTGCCCTTGAGCCAGGCGCAAATCGGCTACTTACCTGAACTCAGGGTGAGCAAGGCGAATCGCCCCAAGGTGGCATTGACCGCCGAACGCGGCGCGGAAACCGTGCGGCGGGAGGCCGTGATCGTGCGCCGCGAAGGCATTGTCGATCAGGCCACGGGAATGGAATATTGGGTGGCGCGTCTGGACGACCCGGAACGCACGCCGGCCTTGTTGCCCGGCACTTTTTTGACGGCGGAAATCGAAGGCAGGGAATTGGACGGCGTGTTCGAATTGCCGCGCGGCGCGTTGAACGCGGCCCAGGAAGCGGTGCTGGTCGATGCCGACGGCAAACTGGAAATCCGCCGTTTACAGGTGCTGCGCGGCGATGCGGATCGGGTTTGGGTCGGCGGTTTGCAGGCCGGCGAGCGGGTGGTGGTGTCCGGCATCGAAACGCCGGTTTCCGGGCAGAGGGTCGTCGCCGAAGCGGACGACGACTTGCTGTAGCGGAGGCGCGATGAAATTGCCGGCCTTTCGCCCTCGCTCGCTATTGGCTTGGTTCGCCGCCAATCCGGTTGCGGCCAATTTGCTCATGTTGCTGATTTGGCTCGGTGGCCTGAGCGGTTTGCTGACCTTGGAGCGCGACGTCTATCCGCGTTTCAGCCCCGGCCGTTTCGAAATCGCCGCGATCTATCCCGGCGCCGGGCCGGAAGACGTGGAAACCGCATTGTGTATCCCGCTGGAAGAAGCCATACACGATTTGCCCGGCATAGAGCACCTGGATACCGGCGTGTTCGAAGGCGAATGCCAGATCAAGGTCAGCGTATTGCCGGGCCATGAACGCGACGCGGTGATGAGCGCGGCGCGCGGCCGTATCGATGCCTTGACCCGCTTGCCGGCGGCCGTGGACAAAATCGACCTGCGCGAGGCGCAGCGCGACGGCGACGACGGCGTGATCTGGGTGGCTTTGTACGGCGACCTGGAACCGTTGCGCCTGAAAGACCTGGGCGAGCGGATACGCGCCGAATTGTCGGCCTTGCCCGGCGTGACTCAGGCGGTCGATTACGGCCGCATGCAATACGAAATCGGCGTGGAGGTGCGCGCCGAGCGTTTGCAGCAATACGGCCTGACGCTGGAACAAGTCGCGGCGGCGATCCGGCGAGCTTCGCCGGTATTGGCCGCGGGGCCGGTCAAGACGCCGAGCGGCGATTTATTGTTGCACGTGCGGGCGGGCGCGGTTAGCGGCGACGCGGTGGCCGCATTGCCCTTACTTAGTTTGGCCGACGGCGGCACGCTGACGGTCGGCGACGTGGCGACCGTCAGCGACGGCTTGGGCGAAAAAGTATTGCAATGGCGTCACGACGGCCTGCCGGCGCAAGGCTGGGAGATTCACGCCGAATCCGGCGGCATCGCCGTCGCTCAAGCCGTGCGGGAATACGTGGCACGTGCGCAAACTCGGCTGCCGCCCGGTTTGCACTTGAAAACCTGGTGGGACGATTCCATCGCCTACGACCAGCGCATCGACACTTTGCTGGAAGACGGTCTGAGCGGTTTTATCCTGGTCTGGTTGGTGTTGACCCTGTTTTTACACGCCCGGGTGGCCTGGTGGGCCGGTATGGGCATTTTGACCTCTGTGCTCGGCACCTTGTGGTGGATGCCGCTGCTGGGATTGTCGTTGAACATGCTTTCATTGTTCGGTTTTTTGTTGGCGATGGGCATTTTGGTGGACGACGCCATCATCATCGGCGAAAGCGTGCACAGCGAGCAACAAAAGCCGGGCGCCGATCCGCTGCGCGCCGCCGCGGCCGGCGTCGGCAAGGTGGCGTTGCCGGTGTTGCTGTCGATTGCGATTGCAGTGGCGGCGTTCCTGCCCGGTCTGTTTCTGCCGGGCTGGAGCGGGGCAATGATGCGGCCCATCGTTTGGGTGATGATTTTGACTTTGGTGTTTTCGTTGGCGGAAGCATTGTTGATTTTGCCGGCGCATCTGGCGGTACCGGCGGCAAAGTCCGCGGACAACGCGAAATGGGCGCGCCGGCGCGAAGGCATGAATCGGGCGTTGGACACCTGGGTCGCCGGCCGTTACCGGCCGCTGCTGGAAAAAGCCTTGGCTTGGCGCTACCTGGTGTTGTCGCTGTTCGTGGCCTTGCTGCTGCTGACCGGCGGGTTATACGCCGGCGGCCACGTGCGCAAGGCAATGAATCCGGACATCAGCAAGGATGCTTTCTGGGCCCGCTTGAGCGTGCCGCCGGGCACCGCGCCGGCGCAAACCAAGCGCCTGGCGGAACGGGTGGAAAAGGCCCTGCTGGATTACCGCGACGAACTGGAACAGGCCGAGCCGGGATTTGCATTGCTGGTCGGCCAGGAAACTCTGATTTGGGAGCAGGAAGCCGGTCTGTGGCTGGAATTGTCCAACGCCGCCAGGCAACGCATCAAAGTCGACGACTTCGTGCGCGAATGGCGGCGGCGCATCGGCGAACTCGGCGTGGCGCGGCTGGATTTCATCGTCCGCGAAGGCGACGTGCCGTACGACATCGTGTTGAATTTGTCCGCCGACGATCCACAAACGTTACGCGATGCCGGCGCGGCCTTGAAACAGCGTTTGGCGGCCTATCCCGGCGTTTACGACGTGCTGGATTCCAATCTTGCCGGCAAGCCGCAACTGCGTTTGCACTTGACCGCGGCCGGCGAGGCGATGGGGCTGAAAGCGGCCGATCTGGCCGAACAGGTGCGTCATGCTTATTACGGCGTCGAAGCGAAGCGTTTTCAGCGCGGCCGCAGCGAGGTCAAAGTCATGGTGCGCTTGCCGCTCGAACAGCGTCGCGCGTTGGACCGGCTTTATACCTTCCCGGTGGCGCTGCCCGACGGCAAAAACACCGTGTTGTCGCAGGTGGCCAAGCTCGAATTCGAGGCCGGTGTGGCGCAAATGACCCGCCGCGACCGGCAGCGGGTCTTGGAAGTGGCGGCGCGGGTCGATCCGGCCCTAGCCGATTTGAACCGGATTTATGCCGACCTGGAGCATCAGGTGCTGCCGGACTTGCAAGCTCGTTTCAGCGGTCTGAACGCCGATACGGGCCGCGAACGCCTGGAGCAACAGCAAACCCTGCAAGCACTGACGCGCAATACCGCGATTGCCTTGTGCGTGATTTACGCGATCATCGCGGTAGCGTTCCGTTCTTATGCGTTGCCTTTGGTGTTTTTGCTGGCGGCGCCTATGGCCTGGTGCGGCGCGGTGCTGGCGCATGCCGCGCTGGGCATGCCGTTGTCGATGGAGTCTTTGGTTGGCATGATCGCGGCCAGCGGTGTCGTGGTCAACGACAGCATGGTGTTGCTGGATTACATACACGAACACGAAGCGAGCGTTGTCAATCGCTTGACGCTGATCGCCGAAGCCTGTTCGGCGCGTTTCCGGCCGATCTTTCTAGCCTTCGTCACTAACTTTGCCGGTTTCCTGCCGACGCTGCTGGAAACGAGCGAGCAGGCGCAATTTCTGGTGCCGATGACCTTGTCGCTGGCGTCCGGCCTACTGTTCGGCATGTTCGCCAGTCTGCTGCTGACGCCGGTTTGTTATGCGGTGTTGCAGGATTTTCAACAGCGAGGCGATGATGCCGGTAGCGGGTAAACCGTTCCTGACTATTGCAGACACCGGTGTTTGGTTCGAGTCTTTGCAGGCCGACGAGGGCGAATACCGGCAATATTGGAGCTGGCTGTCGGAAGCGGAGCGGCAAACCGCGCAAGGTTTCGTTCGCGAGTTGCACCGGCGCCGTTACGCGGTTTGCCACGGTAAAGTGCGCTTGCTGTTGAGCAATTATCTCAGGATTGCTCCGCAAGCGATCCGCTTCGAGCGTCAGGCGCTGGGCAAGCCGTTTTTGCCGGATGCGAATGGCGGCCCCCATGCCTTGCGTTTCAATCTGTCGCATTCGGGGGATTGGATGCTGCTGGCCGCGGGTCCGCGCGAGTTGGGCGTGGATATCGAAGTATGGGACCCGCGGCACGACCCGGAAAGTTTGGCCGGCGAAATTCTGGCGCCAAAAGAATTGGAATATTGGCAAACTCTGCCGCCCGCCGAGCATACTGCAGCCTTTTACCGTTTTTGGACGCGCAAGGAGAGCCTGGCGAAAGCGGTCGGTTCAGGCATTGGCTTTGGCGTCAAACTGATCGAGACATCGACAAGCGGTGAAGCGAAATGTTTAAGTTTGCCCGCGGATTGCGGCTTCCCTGATGATTGGTATTTGATCGATCTCGATTTGGGGCAGGGAATCAGCGGAACAATAGCCCTGGCGACTGGAACTGCTCTCGAATCATGCCAACTGAATTGCCCGGATAACATCGCCGATTAAATTCGGCATTCGATACCGGATTAATCAATGAGTTTCATGGCAACGGCTTATATGCCAGCAATTTGGCCAAGGTTTCCAGTAGTTCGCCCCGGGGATGAGTCCGCACCCAGACGAGCGCGATGGTACGGCTGGGTCGCTGACGGATGTTGACGTAGCGAATGTCGCTATCCTCCGGCTGAATGGCAACGGACAGCATTAGTGTGACACCGACGCCGTTCTTGACCATGAAACGCAGGGTTTCCAGGCTAGACGCCCGGAAGTCGTGTTCTACGAAACGAGAAGGGTTGCATAACTTCAGCGCCTGATCCCTCAAACAATGGCCCTTATCCAATAACAACAAATTCTCTTTGGCCGCCGTGTTCAAGTCGACTTCTTTTAGATCGGCAAGGGGATGGTCGGCGCTCACGGCTAGCGTGAATGGATCCTCGAACAACGTCCGATTGATCTTGCCCGCGTTTCACGGACAGATAGCTAAGAGACTTGTTTAAGTTCAAAGGCTTCGGGAGATAGATATCCCAACTTGGAATGAAGCCGTTTACGATTGTAATACACTTCGATGTATTCGAAGACATGCTGCTTGGCAATAGCACGTGTTGGTAGCCGTTCACCATGGATGGCCTCGACCTTAAAGCTGTGATTCCAACATTCCATGGCGGCGTTATCGTAGCAGTCGCCTTTTTTGCTCATACTGCAAATCAATTGGTGTTTTTTGAACAAGGTTTGATAAGCCGCCGAGCAATATTGGCTGCCGCGATCCGAGCGGATGATGACGCCTTTCGGTAATTTCCGCCGCCACAATGCCATGGTCAAAGCATCGCAAACCAGACCGGCAGTCATGCGCTCCGCCATAGCCCAGCTCATGACTTTGCGTGAATAAAGTTCTAAGACAACCGCCAGATAAAGCCAGCCTTCATCTGTCCAGATATAGGTAATATCCGAAACTGAATCGCCCCGGATTTCTCGGAGGCTCCAACCTTTGAGAGAATGGAGCAATGAAAGAGAAAACCATAAAACACTATTCCCCGGAAATAAGGGAGCGAGCCATACGCATGGTGCATGAGCATCAAAGCGAATATTCATCGGAATGGGCGGCCATTCAATCGATAGCCGCCAAGATTGGCTGTACTGCGGAAACCTTGCGTTGCTGGATTAGGCGATCGCAAACCGCCACCGGAATGCCGAAAGAACCGGTCAGTAGCGAATCAGAACGGATCAAAGCATTGGAGCGTGAAGTCCGAGAATTACGTCAGGCCAACGAGATTCTGCGCAAGGCGTCGGCTTATTTTGCTCAGGCGGAGCTCGACCGCCCGTTCAAACGATGAAAGCGTTTATTGATGAGCATCGCGAGGTTTACGGGGTCGAGCCAATCTGCAAGATATTGCCGATTGCCCCGTCGACGTATTATCGGCATGCGGCGCGCCAGGCTAATCCCGAATTGCGATCTAACCGTGCTAAGCGTGATGAGGTCCTGAAGCAGGAAATTCGTCGGGTTTGGGATGAAAATTTCCAAAATTACGGTGCTCGAAAAGTCTGGCGCCAGTTGCTGCGCGAAGGTTTGAACGTGGCGCGTTGTACCGTGGAACGCCTCATGCGCCAAATGGGGCTTAAAGGCGTCGTACGCGGTAAAGGGATTAAGACGACGATCAGCGACGCCAATGCAGTCTGTCCATTGGATCGTGTCAATCGCCAATTCAGCACCGAACGACCGAATGCCTTGTGGGTGGCGGATTTTAGTGTGCCGCAGCAAGCGGCGTAAGAGATGAGGGTAGGTCCCTCGCCATCGGCTTGCAGGAGCAGGTGGCAAACCACCGTAAGCGGCGTGTGTCAAAAGCGCAGGTCGTGAGCGTTACGGAAAAGGCGTCTTGAGGCGTCAGGTATGGATCAACGAAGGCGAACAACCGTGAACTGCCGTTCAAGTGTCGAAACCACTCAGATGACATCAAAACCGGGGAGTGATGTTGCTCCGGGATCAGTAAAGGCGAAACCTGCTTACGGCCTTTGCGGTGTCCGGCATAGAGGCAGCGCGAGCGTGATCCGGGCTCTTACGTTGAACTGCGGGAACCTTCGACGGCAATGCAAAGGGAAAGGCACAAGCTCGAAAGGCAAGGCCGATAATACCAATGTGCCGTCAAGGGGCGGAGCGACTTGTAGTAGTGTTGAAGCCGCTGTAATGGCGGTGGAGCGAAGGAGTCGCGTCATCCGGTCATGGGACTGGGCCAACTGCGTTAGCAGGAGGAGCTTAGTGTCATGAACAAGCCATATGACATTCCCAAATCATGGGTTTGGGAAGCTTATCAATGTGTGAAAGCCAATGGAGGATCAGCCGGCATCGACCGGGAAACCATCGAAATCTTCGAACGACGATTGGGAGACAACCTCTACAAACTTTGGAATCGGCTTTGCTCTGGCAGTTATTTTCCGCCGCCAGTCAGGGGCGTGCCGATACCGAAGAAATCAGGAGGCACGCGCTTGCTGGGGATTCCAACCGTTGCGGATCGCGTGGCGCAAACCGTGGTAAAGCGGGTGCTAGAGCCGAAACTCGAACCGGTGTTTCATCGGAATTCTTATGGGTATCGGCCAGGCCGCTCCGCTCACGATGCCATTGCGTTAGTTAGGCGACGTTGTTGGGACTATGACTGGGTGATCGAATTTGACATCAAAGGACTGTTCGACAATATCGATCATGAACTGTTGATGCGTGCAGTGCGTAAGCATTGTCAGATTCCTTGGGTGCTGTTGTATATCGAACGATGGCTTAAAGCGCCGCTGGTCACAGCGGACGGTCAACGAATCGAACGTACCCAAGGCACGCCGCAAGGCGGTGTCGTCAGTCCGTTGTTGGCTAATCTGTTCTTGCATTATGCCTTCGACCGTTGGATTAGCGAGCATTTGCGCAGCGTGCGATTCTGCCGCTATGCCGATGACGGCGTTGTTCACTGCAAGAGCTTAGTGCAAGCCCAGTTGGCATTGCGGAAAATCGACGAGCGCTTTCGGGCATGCGGTTTGGAACTGCATCCCGATAAGACGCGGATCGTGTACTGCAAAGACATTAACCGGCAGGAAAACTATCCGATCACGGCTTTTACGTTTCTCGGCTATACCTTTCGGCCGCGCAAAGCGGTGGACAAGTACGGTCGTGTTTATGTGAATTTCGCGCCGGCGGTCAGTCGCGATGCCCTTAAGGCTATGCGGCAAACCATACGAGGCTGGCATCTCCAGTTGAAATGCGATAAGACGTTGCGGGACCTGTCCCAAATGTTCAACCCGGTTCTTCGAGGATGGCAAGGCTATTACGGTCGATTCTACGGTTCGGCTATGGCCGCAATTTGGCGACACCTGAATGCTTATTTGGTGCGTTGGTTGATGCGTAAATGCAAAAGACTTGCTCGGCATAAAACCCGAGCTTGGCGAACGCTGGGTCAGCTAGCGGCAAGTTTGCCACACGCATTCGTGCATTGGGAAGCGGGCTATGCCCCTATGGCTGGATGATGGGAGCCGGATGAGCTGAGAGGTTCATGTCCGGTTCTGCGAGGGGCTGAGGGTGAAATTCCCTCGGTCTACTCACCCCTATGTCAACACCTGGCAAGGCTTTGTCTACGTCGCTTTTGTGATCGATGTGTTTGCCCGTTACATTGTCGGCTGGAAGGTCTCGTCTTCCGCTCACACCGACTTTGTTCTGGATGCCCTGGAACAGGGACTACATGACCGTCAACCCGATCGGGACGGCGGCTTGATTCATCACAGTGATCGAGGTGCGCAGTACGTTTCGATCCGCTATACCGAGCGTTTGGCAGAAGCCGGCGTTGAGGCTTCAGTGGGTAGCGTCGGCGATTCCTATGACAATGCCTTGGCTGAAACGATCAATGGCTTGTATAAAGCCGAGGTGATTCATCGGCAATCCTGGAAGAATCGTGAAGCTGTCGAGCTCGCTACACTGACTTGGGTCGATTGGTTTAATCATCGACGTCTACTGGGACCTATTGGTAATATTCCCCCCGTTGAAGCCGAAGCAATCTATTATCAACAACTTTCCGAGTCTGCTCAGGCAGCATGATTCAGAACAAATGGCCTCCGATATTCCCGGGGCGGTTCAATAATTCTTTAAAGTATAAAATTTGTACTAAAGTCTTAAAGTATTTGTGATTTCATGTGTTGTCGTATTATATCTCAGTTTGACACAGCGCCGTGTCGTTTGCTCTGCATTCCCAAGCATGACTGAAAAGCCGCTTTGAACCGGTCCGGCATTCGGTTTGAAGAGCGGATGCCAAATCGATAATTTACCCATTTATACTAAATTCAGGACACCCTCCGGTATTGTGTAAGCTCGGTAAGCTATAATTTCCATCTCTGTTATTAGGGTAATTTCCGCCATGCACGACCTTCCTGAATCGAAATGGGAACCGCCTCAATTCAAAATACCGCCATTTGAAACTGCACCGATCGTGGCTATTGGCGCTTCAGCGGGCGGTATCAACGCCTTGCGTGGTTTTATCGCCGCATTGCCGGCCAACTTTGGTTTTGCGGTGTTAATCAACTTACACCAATTGCCCGAACACAACAGTGCCTTAGCCAATGTATTAGCGCCGTTAACAACCACGCCAGTACTTGATGCCGAAGACGGTATGGTGATCAAGAACGATCACATCTATCTTGCGCCGCCCGGTTTTTTATCGGCCATTCATCATAGGGTTATACGCTTATCCCCTCTGGATACCAAATCTCAACGCCAACACTCAATTGATTATTTATTTCGCTCCTTGGCGGCGGACCAACATGAGAATGCCATCGCCATCGTGTTGTCCGGCATGCTGGATGATGGAGCCTTAGGACTACAGCTCATCAAAGAAAACGGCGGCTTGGGTATTGCACAATCGCCCGAATCGGCTGAGTTTGACAGCATGCCAAAAGCGGCGATTGAGGCCGGCGGAGCCGACCTAGTGCTGGCTCCGGAAAACATGCCCAAGGCGATAGTCGATTATTGGGTACAGCTACATCAGGCCGGACAGGAAGACGGATCCTCATCCGAACTCGAGTGCGATGCGTTGTCCAATATTCTGGCCTATTTAAAACAAAGCCAAAATAAAGATTTTCAGGGCTACAAAAAAAACACCCTCAAACGCCGGATTGAAAGACGCATGCGTCTGGCGGGTGAAACCGACTTAAGTATTTACGCCGAACAATTGAAACAAGACCGGTCGGAAGCGCGACAACTCATCAAGGATATGCTGATTGGGGTCACCGCTTTTTTTCGCGATGCCGAAGCCTATCGTCAACTCGATGAAAAAGTGTTGCCTGCCTTATTTGTCGGCAAACAGGCGGATCAACCGGTTCGAATCTGGATAGCAGGCTGTTCGACGGGGCAAGAAGCCTATTCAGTAGCGATGTTGTTATTCGAACACCGGCGCCGCATGCAATGCGAAAATCCGATTCATATTTTTGCTAGCGATATCAATGACAATGCGCTGGAAATCGCCCGTAGTGGTCTGTATACCGCCAGCGAGGTAAACGGTTTAGCCGACGAATTGTTAAAACGTTATTTCATCCCGGTGAACTCCGGCTTCCTGATTGCCAAGAGCGTGCGAGAAAGCATTGTTTTTGCCACGCACAACTTACTTTGCGACCCGCCTTTTCCCCATCTGGATCTAATCGTTTGCCGCAATGTATTCATCTATATCGAAGCCAGCGTACAAGCCAAGCTCTTAGATGTGTTCAGCTTTGCGTTAAATCCAAATGGCTTTTTATTTTTGGGCACGTCCGAAGCCATTGGCATCCAGCCAGATCATTTTCAAGTGGTTTCCAAACCTTGGCGCATTTTCAAGCATATTGCCAAACAAAAACTCGAAAAAGGGATGGACTTATCGCAATGGAACGATCTGCAAAGAATGCGGCCACAGTTGCCCAAGCAATTCGACAGCTGGATATTGCCGTCTAGCGACGAACGTTATTTTCAAAACCTGTTTAATAATATTGGCCCGGCTTTGGTCGCTATCAATCTGCGTTATGAAGTGTTGTATACCCAGGGCAACACCAACCCATTCCTAAAACTACCCAAAGGCAAGCCCAGCAATAATCTGGTTGATATGCTAAATCCGGCAACCTTATCGCTGGTGCGCTCGGTGATTGCCAAATTAAAAACCAGCGGGCAGCGAACCATAGGGCTGGGTGCTCCAAACGCGGATGGCGTGTCCATGCTGCTGATTGGCTGTCTTCAGGATACAGCGGAACTGGGACAGTTGGTTTTGTTATGGTTCGACCTGGAAAATTCAGACAATCTGGTGAGCGTGGCCGGAATGGGGGAAAACAACTTTCTGATTCAGCAATTGGAACAAGAACTAAAAGTCACACGCGATGATTTGAGCCGGACTATCAATCAAGTGATGGTTTCCAATGAAGAACACAAAGCGGTCAATGAAGAAATCACCGCGATGAATGAAGAGCTGCAATCCGCGAATGAGGAATTGGAAAGCTCGAAGGAAGAATTGCAGTCCTTGAACGAAGAATTACAACTTTCCAATAATACCCTGGATGAAAAAGTCAGCGAGCTAACCGTGCTGAATGATGATCTGAATAATTTCCTGGCCAGTGCGGATATACCAACCTTGTTTCTGGATAAGGAATGTTGCATCAAGCGTTACACGCCGGCAATGGAGAAATTATTCCGTCTGATTCCCGGCGATATCGGCCGGCCTATTACCGATATTGCACACCCCTTTATTGAAACCGATTTATGTCTGGCGGCACAGCAGATTTTAATTAACGGCACAACAATCGAAAAGGAAATCCGCGATTCCAAAAAGCGCTGGTTTATTCAAAGAGCTTTGCCGTACAAAACCACGACCGGGCAAATTGAAGGGATTGTTGTTACTTTTACCGATGTAAGCGCTATCAAGCAAGCTCAAGAGCAAGTCCTAGAGTACTTGCAACAACTGCAAGAACAACAAGATTTACTGGATTCGGCTCAGATTCATATCCTGGCTTGCGATTTGCGGGACAGGATTATCTTCTGGAATAAAGGCGCAGAAACCCTGTACGGCTGGAGTAATGCAGAAGCTTTGGGCAGGATATCCCACGAGTTGTTAAAGACCGAATTTCCGATACCACTCAGGAAAATCAATACCCAAATTTTGAAAACGGGTGAGTGGCTAGGCGAATTAAAACAATTTACCAAGACCGGCCAAGCAATTTATCTTAACAGTCATTGGCGCCGCGTCTTTGATGCGGATGGTAAGCCTAGAGCCACCATCGTCGTCAATAACAATATCACCGAGCAAAAAAAGATTCAGAAATTACTTGCCAGTACCGAACAGCAACTGGTGCGGTCGGAAGCCATATTTCACAATACCAGCGAAGGCATCATTATCACGGACGACAAGGGCATCATATTAACAGTCAACCAGGCTTACACTGCGATTACCGGCTATACGGAAAATGAAGCGATCGGCCAAAATCCTAGCTTTATGCAATCCGGCAGACACGACGTTGGATTCTATCAACGGCTATGGGCCGATTTAAAGCAATATGGCCATTGGCAAGGCGAAATTATCAACCGACGTAAAAATGGCGAAATTTTTCCGGAATGGTTAAGTATTACCTGTATCACAAACAGCAAAGGCGAAGTGATTAACTACATCGGCGTATTTTCCGATATCGGTTCGGTCAAGGCCTCAGCCAAGGAGTTGGAGTATCTTAAAAATTACGACATCTTGACTCGGTTGCCGAACCGAATGCTGTTTCAGCAGCGCTTGCATGAAGCCATTGAGCGGGCGGTAGGGCGGAATAACGACCATTGCGCGGTGTTATTTTTAAATTTAGATCGTTTTAAGCAGATTAACGACAGCTATGGACATTTGATTGGAAATGAAATTCTGGTCGCCTCCGCCGAGCGGTTTAAAAAACGCTTACGGCAAAAAGATACTTTGGCCCGTTTAAGTGGCGATGAATTCGGTGTGATTTTAGAACATATGGATCACATCAGTACCATTGAAACAGTAGCCAAACAATTGCTGGCCATCCTGACTGAACCATTTTCAACCGATTCCGTTCAGCAGGTTTTCGTGAGTGCCAGCATAGGCATAAGCGTTTATCCCAAAGACGGCTTAGAAGCGAGCAATTTGATCCAAAAAGCCGATACCGCCATGCATTTGGCTAAGGAAAGCGGGCGCAGTCATTACTGTTTTTATAACGACGAATTCACCCGGATGATTAGCGAACGCCTGGAAATGGAAGTAGCCATGCGCAAGGCCTTAAACGCTAAAGAATTTGTCTTGTACTACCAACCGCAGGTTGACATCCTCACCCAAGAAGTCATCGCTTGCGAAGTCTTGGTCCGTTGGCAAGCGGCTAATAAGCGATTGATACCGCCGAGTGAGTTTATTCCTTTAGCTGAAGAAGTCGGTTTGATTATTCCTTTAGGCGAATGGGTCTTGCGTTCAGCCTGCCAGCAGGCGCGTACATGGCAAATTGAGGGCTATGAGCCAATTACGATTGCGGTCAATTTATCCCCCAAACAATTTTCGGATGCCGAATTGGAAACAAAAATTGCGAATGCCCTTTCGGAAACGGGTTTGCTTAGCGAATATTTGGAGCTGGAAATTACCGAAAGCGCATTGCTGGAGCAAAGCTTTTATGCTGAAGAGTTATTAAAATCCCTGAAAGAGCAAGGCATTAAATTAGCGATCGATGATTTCGGAACCGGTTATTCCTCGTTAGCTTATCTGAAACGCTTTCCAATTGATAAGTTGAAAATCGATCAGGGTTTTATTCAAGATACTCCCGGTGACAAAAACAACGAGGCTATAGTCACTGCAATTATTGCGCTCGCGAAGAACCTTGGACAGAAAGTTTTGGCCGAGGGTGTTGAAACCCAGGCGAATCTGGATTTTCTGCGTGACAATCGTTGCGATAGTTATCAGGGCTATTTCTTTAGCCGACCGGTGACGGCCGAAGAGTTCGTTAAATTTTTGCATAAGAAGTGCCAATGAAGCCGTTTTGAAGGAAAAGACCATTTAGTTGCGCACAATCACTCCCGTGTCCGGACAAGCTGCTAAGAGACTCTCAGCATGTCGATTGTCAGTTTAATCGACAGTGTAGTGGTCAACAAAAACCGGACGCCGCCCGGCCGCACTTTTCAAATAAATCCGCTCGATAATGCCGATTTAAGCCGCGACTTCGGTGGTCGTTAGCGTGCATTACCAGAGGAAGGCGGGATGCAGTGGAACCATTAGGGTTTTCGTTTGCGGCACCAGATTTTTCAGATGACGACCGCCGATTTCGCTAGACAGGGTGCTACTGTTCTTACCACATTCTAAATAGCTCCCGCCTTACTATTTGCCGGGAATAAGGCATTTTCCCAGCTAATATCTACCGATATATCGGATCGTTATGCGTCTGACAATTCGTAATTGTTTGGCAACCGCCTTGGGAAGCGATCATTTTGGCTGCCGAGAGCAGACGGCAGGTCGGCAGAAGCCTGACATGAGATGGCGCTTGAAGTCTTGATATGCATTTTTACCTGCCGCACGTTTCAAAAATTCCAGGATAATGGCGTTTGAATTGATCGGGGAGATATCTATTTGGAAGACGCAATTCTTATCGCCTTAACCGGCATCGGCTTGATGGGTATGGTTTGCCAATGGATCGCATGGCGCGTGAAACTGCCGGCGATCCTGTTTTTGTTGATAATAGGCGTTATCTTGGGGCCGCTTCTGGGCTGGTTAAAACCGGACGAAATTTTCGGACAATTGCTGATGCCGATGGTTTCTTTGGCCGTTGCCGTCATTCTATTCGAGGGTAGTTTGACGCTGAAATTCAAAGAAATACAGGGCTTGGAGCGGGTGGTTCGCCGTTTGGTGACGACAGGTGTACTGGTCACTTGGCTTACGATTGCGATAGCGACACATTGGCTGTTGAATTTTTCTTGGAAACTGTCGTTTCTGTTTGGCGCGATTACTGTGGTTACCGGACCTACCGTAGTCGTGCCGATGTTGCGTACGGTCCGCCCTACCGCCCGAGTGTCCAGCATCTTGCGATGGGAAGGTATCGTAATCGATCCGATCGGGGCTTTATTGGGGGTTTTGGTTTTTCAGTTCATCATTTCGGAATCCGATGCCGACGCGATAGGTCAAACATTATTGATATTTTTCAAGACCTTGCTGCTGAGCTCGATGATTGGTGCGATTGCCGGTTATGGCTTTGGCGTCTTGATCCGCAATCATTGGCTACCCGAATATTTGCATAACCTTTTTGCATTGGGTTTGGTCTTCGTTGTCTTTACTACGGCTAATTTCGTGGAACATGAATCGGGTTTATTGGCCGTTACGGTGATGGGCATTTGTTTGGCCAATATGCAGCGAGTACCCATGGACGATATTCTGAACTTTAAGGAAAGCTTGAGCATTCTGTTGATATCCGGTCTATTCATCATTCTGGCTGCGCGTGCCAATTTCGATCTTTTTCTATCGCTGGGTTGGTCCGCCGCCTGCGTTTTTTTAGTCATCCAGTTTATCGCGCGGCCGCTTAAAGTGTTTTTGGCGACGCGAGGCACGGCTTTGAGTTGGCAAGAGAAGACGTTGATCGGATGGATTGCGCCAAGAGGCATCGTCGCCGCGGCCACGGCTGCGGTTTTCGCTTTGCGCCTTCAAGAACATGGCGTTGCAGTAAATCCGGTGTCTATCGGCCACACTCATGCCGTACTCAGCGATCAAGAATATATTCAGGCTGAATTATTGGTCCCTTTAACGTTTATGGTCATTATTGGCACCGTTGTGTTGCAGAGTATCAGTGCGAGAATTCTTGCCCTGAGGTTGGGCGTGGGCGAGCCTGAAGCCAGAGGTATTTTAATCGTGTCTGCGAATTGTCTGGCGCGGGAAATGGCCAAAATATTGCGAGAATGCGGTTTCGAAGTCTTACTTGCCGATACCAGCTGGGTCAATATTCGAGCGGCGCGCATGGACGGATTGCAAACCTATTACGGCAATGTCGTTTCCGAACATGCGGATCAACATCTCGATTTAATCGGTATGGGACATTTGCTGGCTTTATCGGAATTTCCGGAAATGAATTTACTGGCTTGCCAACGCTACCGTGCCGAGTTCGGGCGAAGCGCAATTTATGCCATTCGATCCGACAGTCACGAATCGGCCAACGCGCGCTCGCAATATTTACATTCGGAAGGCCGGTTATTGTTTGGGGAAAATGTGAACTTTCAAAGTTTACAGGCCATGTTAAACAACGGCGCAAGAATGCGTAAAACTGTTTTGAGGGACCAATACGATTTTGATGATTTTCTGCGCGACCATCAACACAATGCCGTTCCATTATGCGTGATCGATCCGAACGGCAAAATCGAGTTTTTTACGGTTGATAAAGACTTAAATCCTAAGACAAATTGCACCGTAATCTCTTTGGTATGCCCGGAAGCGATTTCTTCTGCTGTGCCGATTCTTGATCACGGTTCTTCTGCCGGATAACGCTAAAAGAAAAAGATCGCTACTCAGGATTCAGCCGTCCAAGAAGCCCTAGGATGTTTGGCGTTCTTGCTCGGTGGGAATGAATGAGGGCTAGAGGCTTCCGTTGATACCGCTTGGAACGAAAATCGGTTAAACCACTGCCGCGCGGTTTGCCGAATTTCGGATTTTTCTACGCCAAAACCGGCGATCGGCATACGATCTTCCTCGCATGGGTTTCCAGGTTTAAACGGCCCGATACCAAACGGGCGGACGGATTCAGCCGCATGATCGGGATTATCCGACAATAGCCGATTACGTCGCACGGTCGGGCCCGGTTCCGTTGGCTTCTGTTGACTTGGCTGGCAGCGGCGGTTTTCGAATATCTGATCACGGGTATTTTGATAAGATGTACCCATATTCGTAACTCGATAGCACTAATGAAAAACGTCGAACTTCTTTCTCCCGCCGGCACCATCAGAAACATGCGTTACGCGTTTGCGTTCGGTGCCGATGCGGTTTATGCGGGGCAGCCGCGCTACAGCCTCAGGGTACGCAACAACGATTTCCTTGCGGACAATTTGGCCAAAGGCATCGTTGAGGCTCACCAGCTGGGTAAAAAATTCTTTTTGGCGGCCAATGTGATTCCGCACAACAGCAAGATTAAAACCTTTGTCAGAGACATGGAGCCCATCATCGCCATGCAGCCGGATGCTTTGATCATGGCGGATCCCGGTTTGATCATGATGACGCGCGAACAATGGCCGCAGATGCCGATTCATTTGTCCGTGCAGGCCAACACGGTGAACTATGCCAGCGTTAAATTTTGGCAACGGATGGGGGTGGAGCGCATTATTTTGTCGCGCGAGTTGTCGCTGGACGAGATTGCGGAAATACGCCAGCAATGTCCCGATATGGAATTAGAGGTGTTCGTGCACGGCGCGCTCTGTATCGCCTATTCCGGACGTTGTTTACTGTCCGGTTATTTTAACCACCGCGACCCTAACCAAGGCACTTGCACCAATTCCTGTCGATGGAAATACGATACCAAGCCCGCGGCGGAAAATGCGGAGGGTGACTACGTTTTGGATGAGACTGCGGTATTGTCGATGGCGGATTTCAACGCCAGCATGAACACCGCGAGTTGCGGAGGAGCCGAACGCCATCCCTTAGCCGACAACATATATTTCTTGGAAGAAGAAGGGCGTAAAGGCGAGTTGCTGCCGGTCATGGAAGACGAAAATGGCACTTATATTATGAACTCGAAGGACTTGCGGGCCATCGAACATGTGCAGCGTTTGGTCGAAATCGGGGTCGACAGTTTGAAAATCGAAGGCCGAACCAAATCGCATTTTTACGTGGCCCGTACCGCCCAAGCTTATCGAATGGCGATTGACGACGCCCTGGCGGGCCGCCCGTTCCAACCCGAGTTATTAGGGGTACTGGATAATTTGGCCAATCGGGGGTATACAGACGGATTCTACCAACGGCATCATACCCACGAGCATCAAAACTATATTTCCGGGTACTCTAAAAGCCACCAACAGCAGTTCTGCGGAGAAATTACGGGATATGATGACGAAACGGGGTTGGCGGACATTGACGTCAAAAACAAATTCAGCGTCGGAGACAGGCTGGAACTGATCTTGCCTGAAGGTAATCAGGATATAACAGTAGATCACATGTTCGATAAATACGGTAATGTGATGCAGGAAGCGGCAGGCGGTGGTTACCAAGTACGTATTCCGTTGCCCGATGCCGATTGTCGGTACGGCTTGCTGGCGCGGTATTTCAAGTAATGGGAGGTTTTGATGGCGTTTACGACTGCGGATCTTTGCGATCGGTATTCCGACCAGGAAAGTTTTCAGATCGCCGAGCCGTTATTTCGGTTCTTTGGTGGCAATCGGCAATTTTGCGGGCAGGTTACGACATTGAAAGTGTTTGAAGATAATACGATGCTTCGATCCGTCTTGCAGGAAGCAGGGAATAACCGGATCCTGGTCGTGGACGGCGGCGGCTCCCGCCGTTGCGCATTGTTTGGCGAGACCCTGGCCTGCTTGGCCGTGGAAAACGGCTGGCGGGGCATCGTTATTTACGGTTGTATTCGAAATGCCGTTTCGGTCGACCAGATGCCGATAGGCGTGGCGGCATTGAATACCTATCCTCTATGTAGCCGTAAACATGGCCATGGTGAACGTGACGTCATGATTACCTTTGCCGGCGTTAATTTCAAGAAAGACCACTATTTATATGCCGATCGCGATGGAATTATCGTCGCGGACACAAAATTGGATTAAAATTCAGTTCGTTCTAACCTAGTAAAATACTCAAGATTATGCAAATCGTACTCGCAAACCCTCGTGGATTCTGTGCCGGCGTGGACCGGGCTATTGAAATTGTCGATCAAGCGCTTGAAGCATTCGGCGCTCCGATTTATGTCCGCCACGAAGTGGTGCATAATCGCACCGTGGTTGATGGTTTGAAAGAAAAAGGTGCGGTGTTTATTGAGGAGTTAACGGACGTGCCGGTTGGTTCATATCTGATTTTCAGCGCGCACGGCGTTTCCAAGGAAGTACAAAATCAGGCCGAAGAGCGTCATTTGACAGTATTCGACGCCACTTGTCCCCTGGTGACCAAAGTGCATATGCAAGTGGCCAAGCACGCCAAACAGGGCCGTGAAGTGATTTTAATCGGTCACGCCGGCCACCCCGAAGTCGAAGGTACTATGGGTCAATACGAAAGATGTACCGAGGGCGGCGGCATTTATCTGGTCGAAACCCCCGAAGACGTGCAAGCCTTGCAAGTCAATAATCCGGACGATTTGGCCTATGTGACGCAAACCACCTTGTCGATGACCGATACCAAAGTCATGGTCGATGCCTTGCGGGAGCAGTTTCCATCGATTAAGGAACAGAAAAAAGACGATATTTGCTATGCGACTCAAAATCGCCAGGATGCCGTGCACGATCTGGCAAAAATATCGGATCTCATCTTGGTGGTCGGCTCGCCAAACAGTTCCAATTCGAATCGTTTGCGCGAAATCGCCGAGCAACTCGGCAAGCCCGCCTATCTGATCGATACCTATAAGAACTTGAAGCAAGAATGGCTCGAAGGTATCGAGGTCGTCGGCGTTACCGCGGGCGCTTCGGCGCCTGAAGTCTTAGTGCAAGAAGTTATCAATCAGTTAAAGCAGTGGGGCGGTGACAGCACCACAATTAGGGAAAACAACGGCATCGAAGAGAAAGTGGTGTTTTCGATTCCTAAAGAGTTGAAAAAACATTTGAATGCTTGATTTAATCAGGCCGACTAATTAACACGAATAAAGGAGGGCTTATGGCTATCACCGCACAAGACTTGGTCGCCGCGGCGAAACAACAGATTACGGAAATCGATACGGCTAGCGCCCAGACTCAACTGGGCAGCAGCTTGATTCTGGATGTCAGGGAGCCCGCGGAATTCGCCGCCGGCCATTTGCCGGGCGCCGTCAACATCCCGCGCGGCGTGCTTGAATTTAAAATCGACGCCCATCCCGATTTTCAAGGCAAAAAACAAGCCCCTATCGTGGTTTATTGCCAAACCGGCGGCCGTTCCGCGTTGGCTGCCCAGGTGCTGAATCAACTCGGTTACGAACATGCGGTCAGCATGGCGGGTGGATTTAAAGCTTGGTCCGACAATGGACAACCGCTTGGCTGAAATCCATTCGATTCGTATCGATAAATGGCTGTGGGCCGCGCGTTTTTTTAAGACCCGCAGCCTGGCGGCCGATGCGGTGAGCGGCGGTAAAGTTCATGTTAACGGAAACCGTTGCAAACCCGGTAAAGAGATCAAAGTTGGCGATTGGGTGACTATCAGTAAAGACCGGCATAGCTGGAACATTCAAGTCACCGATTTAAACAAACAGCGCAGGCCGGCTAAAGAGGCCGTGTTGCTTTATGAAGAAGACGAAGAAAGCGCGACAAGGCGGCACGAACAGATAGAGTTGCAAAAGCGGCAGAATGCTTTGCTGCCTGCCGCCGAACGAGAGCATAAACCCAACAAAAAGCAACGTCGGCAAATTCACCGTTTCAAACATGAGATAGGTTAGTCGTACTTATCCTGCAAAAATAGTAGCCGTAGCGCGCACGTCAATTTATCACCACAACCCATGCTGTTGCGATATAGAAAACGCATCGCGAAATTGGATTCAGACAAACCGAGAACCTAATGCAGATCCGTTACGTTTTATCGATGATTTTCATTTTTTTGGGCGGAAGTCTATTAGCGGGTTGCGCTACCAGTCGACAAATTATCGTCGATTATCCCAAAACGGAGAGCACAACATTGCACCCGCTAAAAGGCCAATCAGTCGTGACGGCCGATGACTACTACATGCAGTTGGTTTCCGAATTCGAGTTCAAAGGAGACAGCGCCTTAAAAAGCGGTTGCAGCGACGTCGGTGCATCGTATGAAACGGGAGATTTATCCGCTGCGTTGTTGTTCAATACCCAAAATGAACCGCTTAAATTACGGCGTGAAGTCAGCGGTTTTTTCTACCAAGCCACGACCGGCAAATGTAATTACAAACTGGAAACGAAAAAAGCCTATTTAACGCCGTGGCTAAGGCTCGATTTCGCAAAAGATACCCGGCTCGAATACCGCTTTTTAACGAGTAATAGCCGCGAAACCAATCTTTCGCAAGTCGTGGGCGATATTAATACGGCCAGCAATTTAATGGCCTTAACCGGAGTCGGCACCGGCATTGCCGTGATGGGGAAGCTGGCCGGAAGCTGGATGGAATCGAACGCGGCTCCACCGGTTGCCAATAAACCGGCGACATCCGCAAAGTACAGTTCGGAAACGCATACGTTAGCAAATAGCATTGTGTTTGATGAGGGCGGCGGCACCTTAAATCAAACCAAACTTGCGGTCTATGAAGTCGTCGACGGCGGCTTAAAGGCTTGGGCTGACGAGACCAAGCTGCTCGGAGAATTGCGCGTATACCCGCAATTGATGCCGTCGCTGTTAGTTAAAACGACAGTCGACGGCATACCCGATGCGCACGATTTGTCGTTAGAAGAACTTTGGCGTACGCCGATCGAAACGACTGCCGGGGAGGTTCAATTACAGCAATTGATCGGTCGGGTCGAACAAATGGAAAAGCCGAATTTGACCCCGGATTGGAAGAATTTTGATGATGTGGATACGCAGTGTCGACGCCTAAAACTCGTGTTGAAAGATTTGGGGTTTAACAAATTCGATCGCAACGCGGTGTTATTTTATTTCTTGGACAAGTCGCAGGATTGGAAAAATTACAACATATCCAGGCAGAAAGCGATGGCCGACGCGATTCGTCCGCGCATCTTAGAACAATATCGAGATAAGGACTTTTCAGAATGCCTTACGCCGGAAGACTTCGGCGTCATGCGGAGCATGAAGTTGCGCGTGAACACCGCCGGCGACTGGGACGACTTGATCAGCAAGCGACAGAAGAAGGAAGGAGTTTTCAGTTCGGTGCAATCCGTCGGGCGTCAATTTTTGGCGGCGTTGAATCATCCGGAGAAGGAAGAAATGGCGAAACAGCTATATCCTTTGTTTCATAACGAAAAAGGCGGGCAGGGCAGTGTGCTGTTACAGAATCATTTAGGAAATTTCGGCCTGGAAAATTTGTTGCAGCTTCCTGCGATTGCCGACGACGGCGTTCTGATCAATGCGTCGCAATTTGCCCAAATCATACTCGGCCTAACGATAGACTCGACCAGCTGCGTAAGGCCTGGGCAGGAACAAGGACAGCCCTTGTCGAATATAGGCATTTTTCTGTTTATCACCAGACCCGGTAGCCCGCGCGAAAAAGGCGGGGCGTTGGAGTTTGAACTGGTTGACGGCAAAATTTCCCGTCTGGCTTTTCAGCATCCGTCGTTCCGCGATTTCGAACAGAATATCGGGGATTACCCTGACTTGGGGGGGTGCAGAATCGAGGCTGAGTTGTTAAATAAATTGCATTGATACGAGGCGGCGATAATGTTAAAAAAAATCCTGATTTTCTGCGTTGTATTGCTCTCGTTAGTAGGCATATATGCCGCTGCAGGATTTTATTTGCTGCCTAAACTCGCGGTAGACAAATTGCCCGAAATCGTTAGCGAAACGACCGGACGGCCGTTCAAATTGCAAGCGGCGCATTTCGATCCGTTTGAATTAAAAGCCGATTTGCGGGGTATTAGCCTGCTACAAGATGACGAGACACCTTTGATCAGTGCCGGCGAATTAAGCGTCGACGTTGATGTTATCGAGTCAATCAAGCGGCGAGCCGTGATTTTAAACTACGTAACACTCCGTGAGCCGTTTGTCGACATCGAGAGAAATGCAAATGGCGGATTTAATTTCGACCAAGTGCTCGAAAAAATTTCGCAACCGGGTGAAGACGCCAGCCGGTCGGATGCTGCTGACAGCGGCCCGTTAATCTTGATTCGCCGGATGGTGATTGAGCAAGGACAAGTCGACTGGACCGATTTTCCGCTTGGTCGGAAAGAAACGGAGTCATTGCAGACCATCGACTTTGCGTTGACTGAATTTAGTACGGCGCCAGACGCGGTATGGCCTTTTTCCATTACCTGTAAGCTGAAATCAGGTGGCGGACTAGATTTGCGGGGCGATTTCAATTTATCGAAATTGAGCGCTAAAGGAAATTTAAAGCTCGACAATCTTGCGTTAAGAAAGGCGTGGCTTTTGTTTTTACAAGAGTTCCTGCCGATAGTAATCACCGATGGATATGTATCGCTGAATGCGAATTATGCGTTTAATGCCGGCGAGGGCTCTGATTTACAGCTGTTGGTCGACGGCGGCGACATAACGGTCAGGCAGTTCGTCGCTGCCGAAAAAAACGAAGATGAGCCGCTGCTGCGGATGCCGTTTCTTGAAGCGACCGGAATTCGTTTGAATTTGTTGAATCAGAACGTCGAAATCAAACAAATATCCGGCAGCAATTCCGAAATTAAAGCGTGGCTGCAGGCCGACGGACAAATTAACTACCAAAGTTTGTTTGCCGATGAGAGTGAACAAGCGGCGGCGCCCGATTCGGCTTCCGGCAGACCCTGGCAATTTTCGCTAAATCAGCTGAACTTGGACAATTATCGAATTGCATTTACCGATTTCAGTCAGGCCAAACCTGTGGAAATGGTGTTTGATCAGATGAGCCTTGCCTTACGCGACTATCGCAATATCGACACCCCGCTTTTGCCGATGAAATTCGAAACGCGCTTTAACAATAGCGGAAAAATAACGCTAGACGGCAATATCGGTTTGGCGCCGCTGTCGGCGAATTTTGCGGTCGGCTTGCAAGGAGTAAAGCTAAAGACCTTTCAGACTTATGTCGATCCTTACGTAAACTTGGAATTGACCGATGGCGACTTCAACACGCAGGGAAATTTGCAGGTCAAACAGGAAAATGACGAATATTCGGTGAATTATCAGGGCGACGCCAACATCGCTAGTTTAATCACTCGTGATAAGGTCAAAAATTTGGATTTCGTTAAATGGGGAAACTTAGAGCTGAAACAAATAGCGCTGGATGTGACCAAGCAGGATTTTAAATTCGGTAAAGTTGTTTTCGATCAACCTTACGTCCGATTCACGATAAACAAAGACCGCAGCAACAATGTCAGTGACGTTATCGTTAGCAAAGACTCGAATCAGGTTAAGGCCGTTGCGGATAAAGCCAAGAAAACCGCAAGCCCGAACGAGCCGGTGGTTACTATTGGAAAGATCGAATTCAAACACGGGCAATCGGACTTTGCGGACTATTCATTGATTTTGCCGTTCGTTGTCAAAATGAATCATTTGGAAGGTGAGATAGACGGATTTACTTCAAATACCGATAACGCGCTGAAGCTTAGATTACAAGGCAAGGTACGAGATATGGCGACCGTGAAGATAGGCGGCCAGTATCAACTCAAGAGCGGAGACTCCGATATCACAATGAGTTTTAGCCATTTGCCCTTACCCTTGGTTACGCCGTATATGGCGGAATTCGCCGGTTATAGAATTGAAAAAGGGCAAATGGCACTCGACCTGAAATACGGAATTAAGGCTAATCGGTTGATCGCGGACAATAAAATTTTTATCGATCAGCTTGTGTTAGGCGAAAAAGTGGAAAATCCTAAGGCTGTGTCGCTACCCTTGGAGTTTGCGGTAGCCTTGCTTAAAGATGCGAGCGGGAAAATCAATTTGGATTTTCCGATTACCGGCAGCTTAGACGACCCGGAGTTTAGTGTCGGATCTTTGATCTCGGATGTGCTGATCAATTTGGTTAAGAAAACGGTCAGTGCGCCGTTTCACGCGCTTGCTTCGGTGTTTGATACTGCCGACGATTTAAGCACGGTTAGCTTTGCAGCGGGAAGCAGTGAATTGGCTAAAACCGAAATCGCTAAATTAGACCAAATAGTCAAAGGCTTGGCGGCAAAGCCTGAATTAGTCCTGGAAATCAAGGGTGCGGCCTATCGGAAGCAAGATTGGCCGGTCATGCGCTACGATGCCTTGCTCGAAATTCTGAAGAAAATGAAATCGGGCGAATTACGAGATCGAGGCGAGAAAATTCGTTCGGAATACATCGAATTATCCGATGCGGAATACAAAAGGTTATTGGAAAAGTTTTATACCGAGGTTTTTCCTCAGAAAATCGATCATTCCTTATTCGGAACCCCGCGAATTAAAAATAAACCCGATGCCGATTTTTATAGCGCCGCGCGCGATGAATTGGAAGCCGTCATGAAACCCGACCCGGAACGACTGAACGAATTAGCCGTTTCCAGGGCGAACCGAATCGTAAAGTATCTGACAGATAATGGGGGTATCGACAGAAGCAGGATTTATATTTTGGCAACCGAGGTGAATACCTCCGATAGCGACAGCGGCATCGACGTGCATTTGTCCTTGAATGTGGCGTCGTGATAGGCAATGCTTGGTTTGTACTATAATGGGAGGCTTATTCAGTTAAGCCCTGTTTTAATGTGGGGATACCCGGAGATATAATGAAAACAAGAATTTCCCGCGCGTTTTACGGTTTAGTTATTGCCATTTTCACTGGCCTCGCTTCAATGCCGGCAACGGCGCAGCAAGGCGGTATGACCTCATGCACCATGACTTACAAGATGAACGGTTGGTCCTTGGTTTATAAGCGTTATGATGGTGTCGGTCATATTAGCTGTAGCAATGGGCAACGTGCACAGGTTGGGCTTTCATCCAACAGCATAGGATTTACTATCGGTAAGTCCGAAATCGAAGGGACAGGCGTCTTTTCGGAAGTTCGTAATTTGAATGAGATTTACGGACACTATGTTTCATTGGGTGGGCACGCCGGAGTGACCAAGTCTGTAGACGGACAAGTATTAACATCAGGCGAAATTTCGTTGGTTTTGTCGGGTCAAGGCCGTGGCGTCGATCTCGGCGTAACCCTAGGGGCGCTAACGGTATCTCCGCGATAATGTCGAAGATTATGAGCTTGGGATCCAACTAAGCAATTTCAGCTGCATCCGGCCCGGCTGCGGATGTAAAATTTATCACATCGAATTACATCCGCTTGTCAGGCCGAAAAAAATTTCCGGCCTGAAAGCTACATTAATTAAGCTTGGACAGCGTGTGAAAAACTCCTTTTTTCTGGTCATTCCTGAACAAAAAAACGACTCGCAATTAGCAAAACTTTTTACCGAGCCGGCTTTGCGTCAATGGGTTGCGGAATTGCCTACAGCTAACCCCGGCTTAGCGACACGTCTATTTCAGGATTTAGTCAATGATATGATTTCATTGGACATGAGTACGTCTAATCGCTTGAATGCATTGGAAATACTTAGACAACCGTTTGTGACCATTGAAGATTATCTGCGCTCCAGATTGATTAAATCCGGCTTTCCAAAGGGCGAGGTTGATAGAAAAATCTTCGATTTGCTTGTTCTGATCGAAAAGCAATTTACCATCGGCTATTGGATAGTTGCGCGGAGCTTGACCCGCCGCGAGATAGGCTGGTTGCAGGGAAAGAATACTTCATTGTCCATACAGCGCTGTATAAAGGGATTGAGCAACATTGTAATCACGCACTATATGATGGGTTATCAGGTTCCGGACTGGATTTGGTTCGACTTGCATTCGCTAAACAGGTTAGCCGTTAAGCTTGGAAAGGAAAGCGTACGGGTGAACGATCCTTACGGGATATTTAATAAGTCCAGTACCATAGAGGCCTGTTACAAGCAGATTTTATTGCTGAGCTTGGCTTACCCATCGGGATTGATGCAAAAAGAATTTCAATTGGTTTACGGATTTATCGAAAAAATCAGCGACTTAATTGAAATCGAAAAAGAGCCTGTGCCGGGTCAGACGGTTCAATGCGTCATTTTAATGGATGAAGATCTGCCGCCCAGCTTTTCGTCGGCTCCGGCGGGAGGTGGCGATAGGAGGACGGAATCGGTAAAGAGCTATTTGAATTTAACCAAGCTGCATCAATTGGTTAAGCAAGCGGATAAGTTTTGCAGCAAGGACGAAGCGCGCTTTAGTTCCTTGGAAGTACGTAAGGGGGGGCAAGGGTTAAAACTATCGGCCGAATTATTCGACTATCTGATGCAGCGGTGGCAAGGCAAAGAGCCCCAAGGTACCGCCCTATTCGCCGATAGATTGAGTCGTTATCTGGCAATCGGACTTGATGCGACCCATGAATTGCTCGACCCTGAATGTGTTCAGCCTAACGCCTTGGAGGTATTGACCGAAACCTATTCCGACCGGGCATTGTTCTGTGGTTTTGAAAAGGAAGGGGTCTTGTCGATCGGCAGTCTGGTTAGCTTTAGAAAGACCGATGTTCCGTTGCAGCAACGTAGTCTCGGCGTGGTGTGTAAAATACAATTGCCCAAACAGGATAACAAGTTAGTTTTCGAAGTGACGGTGATTGCGCCGCAAATGTATGCGGTAAACTATCAAGAACTCGATGCGGCGGAGGAATCCGAACCGAGAAAAGCCTTGTTATACGGTATAAAGGAAAATAATGAGGAAAAAAGTTTCATCGTGTTAGATTCATTTATGTTAAAAGACGGCGATGTGTTACGTATGTTTCTTGGCAAGGAAAATTTTCCCATCGTGTTGAACGGTCGAAAAAATATCGGATTGGGCTATTGGCAATTTGAATGCCGGCGTATCATGGAAAAAGTAAGCCATCTGCAGGAAATAAAAAAAGGATACGACTTTATTTAACCTTTTCATGTGGCTTACTCAATAAAAAATACACCCAGTAAATGGAAATAAATGACAGAAAACACCGATCAAGCCACCGATTTTAAAAACATCGAAGACCCATTCGCTCAACGCGAAGCCGAGAAATACGAAAACCCCATTCCGAGTCGAGAGCTGATCATGCAGCTGATCGAGCAAAGCGGAAAATCCTTGCGACGCCACCAAATAGCCCAGCGATTCGGCCTCGAGACCCCGGATGCGCTGGAAGCCTTACGCCGGCGACTGAGAGCAATGGAGCGCGACGGACAGCTTATATTCAATAGCAAGCAAAAATACGATATAGGCCACGGCCATAACACGATCACCGGAAGGGTATTGGGTCATCCGGACGGGTTTGGTTTTGTTAAACCCGACGATTGTAGCGATGACTTGTTTTTGTCGCCGCGTGAAATGAAACCTCTAATGCCGAACGACAGGGTGATTGTCCGAGTCGTCGGTATCGATAGGAAGGGACGAAGGGAAGCGGCGGTGATAGAAATCATAGAACGCAATACCCATCATGTTGTGGGACGATTTTACACCGAGGGCAGGGTAGCCTATGTCGTCCCTGACAACAAAAAGATTTCTCACGAAGTATTAGTCGCGAAAGAAGATACCGGCGGGGCCAAGAAAGGCCAAATTGTGGTCGCCGAAATTGTGCAACAACCCACCATGCATTGCCAACCCCTAGGCCGTATTACCGAGGTTTTAGGGCTGCATATGGCGCCCGGCATGGAGATCGAAATGGCCATCCGTTCGTACGATTTGCCCAATCATTGGCCGGATGCCTTATTGGACGAAATCAAAACGCTTAAGCCGGAAGTTCCGGAAGAGGCGAAACAGGGAAGAGAAGATATCCGGCATCTTCCGTTAGTGACCATAGATGGCGAAGACGCGCGCGACTTTGACGACGCCGTTTATGCCCGTAAAACCGGCAAAGGCTGGAAATTATTGGTCGCGATCGCCGATGTATCGCATTATGTAAGGATAGGTACCGCATTGGACGCGGAAGCTCAGAACCGAAGTACTTCGGTGTACTTTCCCGAACGCGTTATCCCGATGCTTCCCGAGATTCTGTCGAATGGTTTATGTTCGCTGAATCCGAAAGTCGATCGCTTGTGCATGGCGTGCGAAATGGTGATCGACGAGCAAGGCAAAATGCTGCGCTCGCGTTTTTACGAAGCGGTAATGCGTTCGCATGCGCGCTTGACCTATACCGAAGTCGCAAAAATATTAGTGGAAGGCGATCAAAAATTGGCGAAGAAATACGTCGATTTGGTGCCGCATTTGCAGGCTTTGCACGACATGTACAAAGTCATGCGCGAACAGCGCGAAATTCGCGGCGCTCTGGATTTCGACACACAGGAAACCCGCATTGTGTTCGGTTCGGAACGAAAAATTGCCGAAATCGTGCCGTTGGTGCGTAACGACGCTCATAAATTGATCGAAGAATGCATGATCACGGCGAATACCGCCGCCGCAAAACTGTTAAACCGAAAAAAAATACCGCGATTGTTAAGAATCCATGAGCGGCCGGGTCCGGAGAAACTGCTGGCGTTGAGGACCTTTCTGGGTGAATTGGGGCTGTTCTTAGGCGGCGGTGCTGAGCCTACGCCGTTGGATTACATGCATCTGCTGGAGTCGGTAAAAGACCGAAAGGACGCCCATCTGATTCAGACCGTTTTGCTGAGATCGATGTCGCAAGCGGTCTATAGTCCGGAGACCGAAGGTCATTTCGGTTTGGCTCTTGAAGCCTACACGCATTTTACCTCGCCGATTCGGCGTTATCCTGATTTGCTGGTACACCGAGCGATAAAGCATTGTTTGACCGGTAAAAATCCGTCCGAATTCAATTATTCCTATCCTGACATGGTCGTATTGGGCGAACACTGTTCGGCCAATGAGCGCCGAGCCGACGACGCGACCCGCGATGTGGTGACGTGGTTAAAGTGCGAATACATGATGGACAAAATCGGCGAGGAATTCGATGGGATTATTTCGGCGGTGACCGGTTTTGGTTTTTTCGTCGAGTTGCAATCGATTTACGTCGAAGGCCTTGTGCATATCGCGTCCTTGCATGGCGACTATTACGAATACGACGCTAGCCGCCATCAACTCTATGGCGAACGTACCGGTGTACGCTATCGTCTGGCCGATCTGGTTAAGGTTAGGGTGGTAAGAGTCAATCTGGATGACAAAAAAATAGATTTTGAATTAATCCAATCGATTAAAAGCGGTAAAAAAAACGCTAATAAGACTTCAAGGAAACCCAAAGACCGGAATAAAGTGCTTAAGGGCAAAGAGGGCGAAGCCAGAAGCAAACAGCGTAACCGCCGCCGTTAATGAATACTACGCATATATTCGGCATTCACGCCGTTCAGGCCGCTCTGGATTATTCGCCTCAGAATATACGCCGTGCCTGGGTCGATAATCAAAGGCAGGATGCCCGGCTCAAACAGCTGTCAGACGAATTGCAGGCGCTGGGGGTTCACCCGGAAAAATCCGAGCGTAAAAAACTCGATCGTCTGGCCGACGGAAAAAACCATCAAGGCATTGTCGTTGCGGTCGAGTTGCCCGCCATGTTTAATGAAGACGATCTGAAGCGGGCGGTGGAAACCTTGGCTGAGCCGGCTTTTTATTTAATTTTGGATCAGGTGCAGGATCCGCATAATTTGGGTGCCTGTTTGCGTACTGCCGACGCGGCGGGTGCCCACGGCATTATCCTTCCTAAGGATAATTCCGCAAGCATTACACCGACGGTGTGCAAAGTGGCTAGTGGCGCGGCTGAAACCGTTCCTGTTTATCAAGTCACCAATTTAGCCAGGGTAATGCGTTGGTTGAAGGAACGGAATATCTGGATTATCGGAACGGCCGGGGAGGCAGACCGGAGCATTTATGACTTGAAGCTCGATATGCCCTTGGCCTTGGTCATGGGTGCTGAAGGTACGGGCTTACGTCAACTGACCCGAAAACATTGCGATTTTTTAGTTAAAATTCCGATGTCGGGCCAAGTCGAAAGTCTCAATGTGTCAGTAGCGGCAGGCGTACTGATGTATGAAGTGTTTCGGCAAAAGCATTTGGCCGCGCCATGACGACGCCCTTTCATCCGAGAACATTTTTTTTATGGCTAATCGCTGCTTCGGCTTGTCGAGCCGATGTCGGCGCGCGAGCGATTGCGCTGAACTGTTTGAATTGTCACCGTTACGGCCCAAGTTTTTCCGATACTGAAATTCCTGCATTGAACCGCTTATCGGAGCAGCAATTACGGCAAATGTTGTTCGATTTTAAATATGACGGGAAACCGGCGACATTGATGCCGCGCATCGCCAAAGGCTATAGCGACCGGGAATTGGCTGCGGTAGCGGAGTTCCTTGCCGGCAACAGTTCCGAACAATGACCTTACCATCCAGAAGACGTTTTCTGAAAGCTTTGGCCGGATCGGCTGCATGGTCCTTGTCCGCTTGTCAAAGTTTGCCGCGGAAATCGGCGAAAGCGCGGGTAGTTGTGGTCGGCGGCGGTTTCGGCGGCGCGACGGCCGCCAAGACTTTATGTCTGCTGGATGTCAATGTTCATGTTACCTTGATCGACCCGGTCACTCGTTACATGACGTGTCCGGGCAGTAATTGGCTGTTTGCCGGATTGATCAACCCGGATCGGCTGATGGTTGAGTATCGGGCGCTTAAAGACCGTTACGGCATTGATGTGCGTAACGACCGCGTCAGCGCGATCGATCGCAGCAGGCGCCAACTCCGGCTGGCGAGCGGGCAATTTTTAGCTTATGACCGCTTGATTCTATCGCCGGGGATTGCATTTCGCTGGGATGCGATCGACGGTTACAGTTCAGCCGTCGCCGAAATTTTTCCGCATGCTTGGCGGGCAGGCCCGCAAACTTTTTTACTGATCAAACAACTGCAATCCATGCCCGATGGCGGCGTGATAATCATTGCAGCGCCGCCGGATCCGTATCGCTGTCCGCCGGGACCTTATGAACGAGCCAGTATGATGGCATACTGGCTGCAACGGCATAAGCCGCGATCGAAAATTATCATTCTCGACCCCAAGCGCAGTTTTTCTAAACAGGCCTTATTCGAAGCCGCTTGGGCGAAGCATTACGGCTACGGTACACGCAATAGTCTGATTGAATGGCAATCATTGGCCGACAATCCGATCATCCGATTGGAAAAAAATAGCAAGACTCTTATCACGGATTTCGGCGACCGGTTTCGTGCCGACGTGCTGAACATCATTCCGCCGCAAAAAGCCGCTGAATTAGCCGGTCAGGCCGATTTGACCGATTCAAGCGGCTGGTGTCCGGTTAGGCCGCAAACCGGGCAATCAATGTTTGACGAATTCATACATGTAATCGGAGACGCCGCCAATTATGCGCCGTTACCCAAATCGGCATTTGCTGCGAATTCGGCCGCGAAAGCCTGCGCTATCGCCGTGATTGCGCTACTGAACGATCAAATAGTCGAAGATCCTAATTGGATGAATACCTGCTACAGCTTGATAACGCCGACACACGGTATTTCGATTGCCGGCGTCTACAAGTTGGATCCTGGCAATAATATAGCTGCAGTCAAGGGGGCCGGCGGCACGAGTCCGGTTTCCATACCCTCCTTTGCCGAACGTGAGGCGCGCTACGCAAAGTCCGCGTATCAGGCCTTGGTAAGCAATACCTTTCTATGAAAAAAACAGTGATTTATGGCTTTTTATCCGTCGAGTGTTGCGGTATTTTATAAATTTGTTTTGCTTGTTCCTGCTTGTCGTTAAAAACGATCATGAAATCCGAAACTAGTGTAAAGTTGGTAGTTTTATTGCCGAACTAGCGCGCTTGAATTACCAACCCCCATGGTACAATTGTCGCTGTTTATTTTTTTTGGTCGAGTGAGTGAAAAATTATCCGCTGTTTCAGGTATTGTTGGTGAGTGGGTTGGCAATCAACCTTGCTCATGCCGGCAGCTTTGTTGTTGAGGATATTCAAGTTAAAGGCTTGCAAAGGATTTCCGCGGGTACGGTTTACAACTACTTGCCGGTCGCTGTGGGCGAGACCTTTACCGAAGAAAAGCAGGCAAAAGCGATCCGTGCGTTGTTCAATACCGGGTTCTTTAAAGACATTACGTTGGAAAGAGCCGGCGGTACTTTGATTGTCAGTGTGGTAGAGCGTCCGTCGGTGGCCAAGATCGTTATCGAGGGCAACAAGGATATTAAAAAAGAAGATTTGACGGAAGCATTAAAGAAAGTCGGCATGACCGAAGGCAATGTTTACAATAAGCAGATCTTGGACAAAGTAGAGCAAGAATTGCGCAGACAATATTTCAGTCACGGAAAATACGGCTTAAAGATTAAAACCGATGTCACCGAACTTACCCGCAATCGGGTTGGCATTCACATCGAGATTTCGGAAGGCAAGGTTGCCAAGATTAAACAGATTAATATCGTCGGTAACCGGGCTTTCAGTAATGATGATTTAAAGAAAGATTTCGAGCTGAGCACCACTAATTTCTTGTCGTTTTATTCGAAAGACGACCAATATTCAAAGCAAAAACTCTCCGCCGACTTGGAAAAGCTGCGCTCGTATTATTTGGACCGCGGTTATATAAACTTTTCCATCGAATCGACCCAGGTCGACATCACGGCTGATAAGAAGGAAATTTACATCACGATTAACGTCAAGGAAGGCGATGTTTATACATTGGAAAAAGTCAAGCTTACGGGCGAATTAGTGGCTGAACCCGAGGAGCTGGTGAGACTCGTCAAAGTGGGGCCCGGCGAAATATTTTCGCGCAAAAATGCTACCGAGACGTCAAAAGCAATTTCCGAACGCCTAGGAGACGAAGGCTATACCTTCGCCAACGTGAATATGGTGCCGGAGATAAACGAACAAGCTAAAACGGTTGTGATGACTTTTTTCGTTGATCCTGGTAAACGGGTCTATGTGCATCGTATCAATTTCAAAGGCAATACCAAAACACGCGATGAAGTGCTTCGGCGCGAGATGCGGCAGATGGAGTCCAGTTGGGCTTCGAGCCGGCAGATCGAGCGATCGAAAACCCGCTTGGACCGTTTAGGCTATTTCGAAGAAGTTGGCGTAGAGACGCCCCCCGTGGTCGGTACGGCCGATCAGATTGACGTAAATTATTCGATCAAGGAAAGAGCGTCGGGCAATTTACAGGCCGGTATCGGGTATTCACAATTACAAGGGATTATATTTAACGCTAATATTTCTCAGGATAATATTTTCGGTACGGGCAAACGAGTCAATTTTGCCTTTAATAATAGTAATATTTTGACCCGTTACAATTTCGGTTATCGAGATCCTTATTTCACGATAGACGGTGTTAGCTTGGGATGGGATTTGGGTTATATTTCACGTAATGCTTATCAAGCCAATATCTCTCGATATAATACCGATGTGGCAAATGCCGGATTTAATTTTGGTATTCCGTTGGACGAATTTGATAGTCTCGGTTTTGATTTCGACGTGAAGAATACCAATATTTCAGATACGGATTATTCGCCGCAAGAGGTCGTTGATTTTATTGACCAATACGGCGAGACTTTTTTAACATTTTCTACAGCCGTCGGCTGGACGCACGATACATTGAATCGGGCGATATTCGCCACAGACGGCGGTCAACAGCGGGTCTCGGCGCTGGCCACCATCCCGGGCAGCGACCTGGAGTATTACAAACTCGGTTACAAGCATCAGCATTACTTTCCTTTGTCGAGCGACTTTACTTTTCGCTTGTTGGGAGAAGTGGCTTACGGCAACGGCTACGGCAATACCGATGGGCTGCCTTTTTTCGAAAACTATTTCGGCGGCGGCCCCGGGTCGGTCCGCGGTTTTAGGCAAAACACCTTGGGGCCGAAAGATACGCCAAGGAACGGGAGTACCGCCCGGCCGATCGGGGGGTCGTTTAAATTAATAGGCTCTGCCGAGTTGTTTTTTCCGGTACCATTCTTGAGCGATCTTAAATCAGTTCGGATTGGCACCTTCGTCGATGCCGGTAACGTGAGTGATGGCTTTAATTTTGACTATATGCGTTATTCGGCCGGTTTGTCCGGTGAGTGGTTATCGCCGTTCGGCGCAATTGCGGTTAGTGTGGCTCAACCCTTTAACGCCAGCCCGACTGACAATGTTCAAAACTTTCAGTTTACCTTCGGCTCAGGATTTTAGTTTGGGCTGAGTCGTTTATGCCTTATAATTTAACGTCGTGTTTTAATCCCTCAAAAACTAACCAGGAGATGGTTGTACTCATGAAAAATAGAATTTCGTTGTTTTTAATGTTGATGTTGTCTGCTTGCGTGAGTCACGCGGATTTAAAAATCGGTTTTGTCAACGTGGCTAAAGTATTGGAAAAAGCCCCGCAAGCCGCAAAAGCTAAATCCCGGTTAGAAACTGAATTTTCTCCGCGCGACAAATCGTTGGCCGCTCAAGTTAAAGATATCAAAGCCTTGGAAGAGAGATTAAACCGTGATTCTGCGATCATGGGCGAAGAAGAGCGTCGCCGCTTGGAAAAAGACATCGTCGACAAAAAACGCGATGCGGCTAGAGCGCAGCAAGAATTCCAAGAAGACTTCAACATGCGCAGAAACGAAGAGTTAGGTAACTTGCAAAAACGCATAGTCGAAGCTGTTAGAGCGATTGCTAAAGAAGAATCCTTTGATCTGTTGCTGACCGATGGCGTCATCTACGCGAATGACGATATCGATGTCACCAGTCAAGTACAGCAAAAACTGGAAACGTTGTCGCAGTAACAAAATCTCTAAGGTTATTCTTCTCTGAAAGGAGCGCTCGAAGAATGTTGACGGCGCTCCATGATCAAAACGTTATTCTGTATGGCCGGTAACCTCGATATATTACAAATTCAACAGATTTTGCCTCATCGTTATCCATTCTTATTGGTTGATAAAGTCATTGAGTGTGAACCCAGTAGCCATTTGATAGGGGTAAAAAACGTCAGTTTCAATGAAGCATTTTTTCAGGGCCATTTTCCGAATCAGCCGATTATGCCGGGTGTTTTAATCATGGAAGCCTTGGCGCAAGCGACCGCTTTACTGACTTCGCAAAGTACTGACGGACTGAGCGAAGATACGATTTATTACTTAGCCGGTATCGACAATGCACGGTTTAAAAGGCAAGTTGTTCCCGGCGATCAGTTGGTGTTGAACGTGACTTACGTGAAGCATAAACGCCATCTGTGGAGCTTCGATTGCCGGGCGGAGGTCGACGCCGAATTGGCCGCGAGTGCGCAGATCATGTGCGCGGTTTCGGGGTCGAAATGATCGATCCGCGCGCAGTTATTCATCCCAAGGCCGAATTGGCGGAAGGCGTCAAAGTCGGGCCATTCACCGTTATCGGCCCGGATGTCCAGATAGACGCAGGCACCGAAGTCGGTCCGCATGTTGTAATCAACGGACCGACGACCATAGGTAAAGACAACACGATTTACCAATTCGCTTCGATCGGCGAGGATCCGCAGGACAAAAAATACGCTCACGAAATCACCCGCTTGCAAATCGGGGACCGCAATGTGATTCGCGAGTTTTGTACCATGCATAGGGGAACATTGCAGGATCAAGGCGTGACCACAATCGGCAACGATAACCTATTCATGGCTTATACCCATGTCGCTCACGATTGTATGATCGGTGATCATGTGATTATGGCCAACGGCGCGTCCATTGCCGGTCATGTGCATGTCGGCGATCATGCAATATTGGGTGGATTTACGCTAGTGCATCAATTTACCCAAATCGGAGAATACAGTTTTTCGGCCATGGGCAGCGCGATTACCCAAGATATTCCACCTTACGTCATGGTCGGAGGCAGGCCGACCCGCCCGCACGGCATCAATTCGGTCGGCATGGAGCGCAACGGCAAATCGCCCGAGGTCATTCGCCAGATCCGTCAAGCCTACAAGATTCTGTACAAAAACAATCTGCGCCTGGAAGACGCCATAGAAGAAATGGAAGGTATGGCCGGCGAAAGTAACGAATTGTCCAATATGGTCAGTTTTCTGCGTAATGTCACGCGCGGTATTCTCCGATAATCAAAAACGACGTATCGCCGGCATTGACGAAGTAGGACGCGGTTGCATCGTCGGACCGGTGGTTGCGGCGGCGGTGATACTCGACCCGGACCAAGCGATCGCCGGTTTGACCGACTCCAAGAAACTCAGCGAGAAGCAGCGAAGCCTGTTGGCCGCGGAAATCAAGGCCAAGGCGTTATGCTGGGCGGTGGCGCGTGCCGAAGCCAGTGAAATTGACCGTATCAATATATTGCAGGCCACTTTTGTCGCAATGCAGAGGGCTTTTGGGCAGCTTTCAGTGCGGCCGGATTATGTGTTGGTGGACGGCAACCGCTTACCGGATATCGACTGTCCCGGCGAAGCTGTCGTCGGCGGTGACGTGTTGGTAGCGGAAATCTCCGCAGCGTCTATCTTAGCCAAAGTTGCGCGTGATGAAGAAATGTCGACGCTGGATCGTTTCTATCCCGGTTATGCTTTTGCTAAGCACAAAGGTTATCCAACAAAAGTGCATCTCGCAGCGTTGGCCGCGTTAGGTCTGACTCCGCAGCATCGGCGTTCTTACGCGCCAGTGAAAAAATATCTAGACTAAGGCTTTATGGCGCCAAAATTCCTTCATTTGCGCATACACACCGAGTTTTCGCTGGTCGACGGCATCGTTCGCATCAAGCCCTTGGTCAAAAAGCTGACCGACTTTCAAATGCCGTCGGCGGCAATCACCGAGCAGAGCAATCTGTTCTCGCTAGTCAAGTTTTACAAGGCGGCTCAAGCAGCCGGCATCAAGCCGATCGCCGGCGCCGACGTGTTGATTTATAACGAGGACGAGCCGGCTTCGCCTTTTCGGATGACCTTGTTAGCCCGTGATAAACGGGGTTATGTGACACTGACAGAGCTGGTCTCGCAAGGCTATCAGCACGGCCAGCATCAGGGTGTGCCGATGCTGCAAAGAGGGTGGATAGCGCAAAACCATCAAGGTTTGATCGCGCTGTCCGGCGCGATGCAAGGCGATGTCGGCGCGGCCTTGCTGGCGGAAAATCCGGCTCAAGCCAAGGCTTGTGCGGAACATTGGGCCGGGTTGTTCCCCGATAGTTATTACCTGGAATTGCAAAGGGTCGGCAAGCCGGACGAAGAGCGTTACATAAAGTTGGCCGTCGACCTCGCCGCGGAATTGGGCTTGCCGGTGGTCGCCACCAATGATGTGCGTTTCCTCGATAAAAACGATTTCGACGCCCACGAAGTGCGGGTTTGTATTCATCAGGGCCGGGTGTTGGATGACAGCAGAAGACCCAAGGATTACACCGACCAACAATATTTGCGCAGCGCCGAGGAAATGGCGCAGCTATTTGCCGATATTCCGGAGGCCCTGGAAAACAGCGTCGAGATCGCCAAGCGCTGCAATGTCGAGCTGAGGCTGGGTGAGAATTTCTTGCCCGACTTTCCGGTGCCGGAAGGCATGACGCTGGACCAAGTCTTCATCGAAGCCTCGCGCCGAGGTTTGGAGGAACGCTTGATGCAACATCCGCCGGTCGGCAAGAGCAGCTTCGAGGAAAACCGTAAGGTTTACGATCAGCGTCTGGAAACCGAGTTGAACGTGATCGTGCAGATGGGTTTTCCTGGCTACTTCATGATCGTTTCGGACTTCATCCAATGGGCAAAGAATAACAATATCCCGGTTGGGCCGGGGCGGGGCTCCGGCGCCGGTTCCTTGGTGGCCTATGCGTTAAAAATCACCGATCTGGACCCGATCGAATTCGATCTATTGTTCGAGCGTTTCCTGAATCCCGAGCGGATCTCGATGCCTGACTTCGATATCGATTTCTGCATGGAGAGGCGCGACGAGGTCATCGATTACGTGGCGCGGCATTATGGCCGCGACCACGTCTCGCAGATCATCACCTACGGTTCGATGGCGGCCAAGGCGGTAATCCGCGACGTCGGCCGGGTCATGGGCCACGCCTACGGGTTCGTCGATAGGCTAGCCAAACTGATTCCGTTCGAAATCGGCATGACGCTGGACAAGGCATTGAAAGAAAGTTTGGAGTTGAAGGAACTCTACGACACCGAAGAGGAAGTCAAGGCCCTGATCGACATGGCGCGCGCGTTGGAAGGCATTTCCCGCAACGCCGGCAAGCACGCCGGCGGCGTGGTCATATCGCCGACCAAACTGACCGATTTCTCGCCGCTGTATTGCGAACAAGGCGGCGGCAATCTGGTTACCCAGTTCGACAAGGACGACGTCGAGGCGGTCGGTCTGGTCAAGTTCGACTTCTTGGGCTTGAGAACATTGACCATCATCGACTGGGCTTTAGAGACCATCAATCGCCGGCGGGCGGCCAAGGGCGAGCAAGCCATCGACATCGCCCGGATTCCGCGCGACGACCCGGCCAGTTACGAACTCTTGAAAAACGCCCAGACCACCGCCGTGTTCCAGTTGGAGTCCAGCGGCATGAAGGCGCTGATCAAAAAACTGAAACCCGACTGCTTCGACGACATCATCGCGCTGGTCGCGCTGTTCCGGCCCGGCCCGCTGGAATCGGGCATGGTGGACGATTACATCAACGTCAAGCACGGCGCCAAGGCCGAGTACGCCCATCCCTTGCTGGAACCCATCCTGAAGCCGACCAACGGCGTTATCCTGTATCAAGAGCAGGTCATGCAGATCGCCCGCGACATGGCCGGCTACACCTTGGGCGGCGCCGACATGTTGCGGCGGGCCATGGGTAAGAAAAAACCGGAGGAAATGGCCAAACAGCGGGAGATTTTCACCGAGGGCGCGGTCAGTAACGGCATAGACCAAGGCATTGCGACTTATATCTTCGATTTGATGGAAAAGTTCGCCGGCTACGGTTTCAACAAATCGCACTCGGCGGCCTATGCCTTGGTCGCTTATCAAACCGCTTGGCTGAAGGCACATTTTCCGGCCGCTTTCATGGCGGCGGTGATGTCGTCCGATATGGACAATACCGATAAAGTCGTGGTGTTGATAGAAGAATGCCGGGAAATGAAGCTGGATATCTGTCCGCCCGACATCAATATTTCCGATTTCCGTTTCACGGTGAACGACAAGGGCCAAATCGTCTACGGCATCGGCGCCATCAAAGGGGTCGGTGAAAATGCGATTGAGGATTTGCTGAAAGAGCGTGGCGCCAATGGTCCGTTTGCAGGGCTTTACGACTTATGCAAGCGCGTCGATCTGCGCAAAGTCAATCGTAGAGTACTAGAGGCCTTGATTCGCGCCGGCGCGTTGGATTCCATCGACCCTAACCGTGCCGCGCATATGGCGGAATTGACCACGGCGTTACGCGTGGCCGAACAGCACGGTAAAATGGCGCTGGCCGGCCAGAACGATTTGTTCGGTCTGGGTGACGAGATCGATGAAGGGGAGGCCGAAGCCTATTCCGCCATCGTCGAACCCTGGACCGAAAAGGAAAAGCTGGAAGCGGAAAAGCAAACGCTAGGGCTATTTCTGTCAGGCCATCCGATTGCCGAATATTTACCCGAACTCAAGCACATTACTCACGGTACCTTGGGCAGCCTGGAAATCGATGCCGGCAAGGCTCGCGGTAAGCTGGAAGCCCGCGTAGCCGGTTTGGTCGTGGAATTGCGTACTCGCCAGACCAAGCAAGGCAAAACGATGGGCTTTGCTACGCTGGACGATAGGACCGGCCGATTGGAAGTCGCTGCGTTCAGCAACGTATTCGAAAAATACCGGAATTTGCTGGCCAAGGATGCCATTCTAGTCGCGGAAGGCTCGCTGGCGATTGACGATTTCAGCAACAGTTTGCGCATGACCGCGGAAAAACTATACAGCATGGAGGAAGCCAGAGAAATGTATGCGCGTAGCATTACGCTGAATTGGAATGTCGCCCAATGTCCGGCTCATAATACGTTTGCCGACGAGTTGAAGGCGATTCTAAAACCTTATGTCGGCGGTCAATGTCCAATCGTGATCGAATATGTCACGGCTAATGACAAAGCGATCTTACAACTGGGTGACGATTGGCGCGTGCAGCCGAGTGACGAACTGTTGATTCGCCTGCGGCGACTCTCGGCCGCCGAAGCGGTTGAAGTTCGTTATCAAAATTGATTGAATGACATAGACCATGGTCTATGTGTCCGAATACGAAACTTAACGCCTGCGTAATTAATCGCAGTCAGAGCGATTAACGACTGAGTTAATTAAACGATATCTTCACCCGTATGTAAAAAACGGCTGGTGCCATGCCGCGTCAGGACTTTATATGAAGACCCAGCGTATTATGACAATGTTATTGATTTATTTAACGCTGCTATTCATGGCTTTTTTGCTGCAACGCAAAATGATGTATTTCCCGGCCCGTTTTACGTCGAAACAACAAGAAAGCCTGCTTGCCGGGCTCAATTTAAGACCATGGCCGTCCGCAGACGAACCGCACGGATTTATCAGCGCACGCCCAATAAAACAGGCCAAGGGCACAATCATCGTGTTTCACGGCAATGCCGGCTCGGCAATGCATCGCACCTATTTCATTGATGGATTCCAAAGCCTCGGGTATCGAGTCATCATTGCCGAATACCCGGGTTACGGTGCGCGCGCCGGTTCGCCGTCGGAAGCAGCATTGATTGAAGACGGTATCGTGATTACCCGAACGGCGCTGCAAGAATTCAAAGGACCTTTGTTCTTATGCGGAGAGTCGCTCGGCAGCGGGGTGGTAGCGGGCATCGTGGCGTCGGGCGCTACACCGATTAAAGGTCTGCTGTTGATTACGCCGTTTGATTCGATGACCGCCGTGGCCCAACAGCATTATTGGTATTTTCTACCGCGATGGCTGCTGTTGGACCGATACGATAATGTAGCAAGACTCCAAAACTATCAGGGAAATGTGGCGATTTTGATGGCCGAACAAGACCTAACCGTGTCCAACAGACGCACGATGGCTTTATTCGAGAAATTGCCGCAAACCAAAAAACTTTGGCGCTTCCAAGACGCCGGCCATAACACTTTGCCGCTGGAGCCTTGGCGGCCTTGGTGGAAGGATGTCATGTTGTTCATCGATCAATAAGCCGGGCCGGCGGTTTAAAGAAGTGCGTTGTTCTTTTACCTGTTGTTCCGGTCGCTTTTGTCCGGAATAAGGCAGCAATTTGTTGCGCGTTGATTAAACTTTATTTATTGCTAGGTCGATGCGGGCGTCCAATGCTTTACCAAGCCGATAGGTCCGTTTCGAAAAATGTTCGGCAACGGCCGCCGTATAACCAATCGTTCCATCACCCGCTTCCCATATTCAACAGAATCTGAACTTTACCCGCTCATATAATTCGGATCGGAGTGCAAAAATACTCTCATCGTGACAGATACCGGATGGATAAGGTTATAATTAGAATTTACCCTGTAAAGAGAAGTCACATGCAAATTACTGATAGCGCGGCCGTTTCCTTTCATTACACCCTGACTAACGCAGATGGAAAACAATTAGACAGTTCACGCGGCGAAGAACCGTTAGTTTATTTGCATGGCGCCGGAAATATTATTTCCGGTTTGGAAGCTGCGTTAGCCGGAAAATCGGCCGGTGATAAATTCAATGTTAGTATTCCGCCAGCCGACGCTTACGGCGAGTTAGTCCCCGATATGGTGCAAGTGGTTTCGAAACAAATGTTTGAAGGCATGGACGTAGAGGTCGGCATGCAATTTCATGCCGATGTGAGTCACGGTGCCGGCATTATTACGGTGACCGAGATTAACGGCGATGATGTTACGATCGACGGTAATCATCCTTTAGCCGGGGAAACGCTTATTTTCGACGTAGAAGTAGTCGACGTCAGACCAGCCACTGCCGACGAAATAGCGCATGGTCACGTTCATGGTGCCGGGGGGCATCATCATTAATTCATGATTTTGGTTCAGGGTATTTGTCTATTTATCCTGAACCCTGTCGGATTGGGTTTTTATAGCGTCGGTTTTTTGGAATATCCTTAGGATATCGTCCAAAATAACTTCCCGATATGGCAATAGTCACTGGGGACGTAGCGAGTGAGGATGTCGGCAGCAAGGACGCTGCCGTCAAGCCCCCATGGAAGGGTTCACGGCGTTCCTCATTCGGTATGCCCCAGGGTTCGCAACGGCAAAACGGGAAGTGGTTTTTGGCCAAATCCTTAGTACGCTAATCTCATCTGTAACAGACATAGAGCGTTGCGTGTTCCCATATTTAGAGTGTCATAGGCCGTATCAAAACGGGGAGGTTTAAATGGACGATTCTAAAACGCTCTTTGAACGATTCTCCGCTTATTGCTTGTTATCGCCTCAATGGATAGTACTATTCCTGTTATTGTTGGTCGGCATCAGCATGTCGTTTTATACCATTCCGGCCGAATCGGAAGGCATCGTATTGCGCTTTGGCCAATACATTGACAAAGTGCCCTCAGGCCTACACGCCAAATTGCCGTTTGGTATTGACGAAGTCATCGTAGTACCGACTCAGCGCCAACAAAAGCTAGAATTCGGCTTTGCCACCCCCGGTTTTACCAATCCGGATCAGGTTGGCGCGAGCCCGGCGTTAGAGAAATCCATGGTAACAGGCGATCTGAATTCGGCCTTAGTCGAATGGATAGTGCAATATAGGATTACGGATCCGGAGAAATATCTATTCGATGTGCGGGATCCCGGCTTGACCTTGCGCGATATTACCGAAGCCGTGATGCGCGAAGTGGTAGGCGACCGTACCGTTGACGAGATCATCACTATCGGGCGGCAGGAAATCGAAGATGCGGTGCTGCTCCGCACCCGCGATTTGGCACGGCACTATAGTTTGGGTGTATCCATTAACCAGGTACAGCTTAAAAATGTCAATCCACCGGTGCCGGTGCAGCCTTCGTTTAATGAAGTTAACCGGGCGCAACAGGATAGAGAAAACGCCATCAACATCGCGAATGGCGAATACAACAAAGCGGTACCGAAAGCACGGGGCCAGGCTGATCAAGCGATTCGCGCCGCAGAGGGATATCGTTTCAAGCGGATTAACGAAGCCGAGGGTGACGTCACCGCGTTTAATCAGGTGTTGGAACAATATACAAAGGCGCCGGAGGTAACCCGAACCCGTATTTATTTGGAAACGTTGGGCGAAGTCTTACCGAATGCCAGACAGCAAATCATCGTTGACGATACGATCCAAGAGATCCTGCCGATGTTGCCATTTCCGCCCAATACGTTTGGAGCCGGCTCATGACGTTATCGAAAAAATTCGGCATCGTGTTGGCGCTATTGGCTTTAATCTGTTACCTCTCGGCTTATACCGTCAATCAAACCGAACAAGTGATTGTGACTCAATTCGGCAGGCCGGTCGGCGATCCGGTGAAGGATCCGGGCTTGCATTTTAAATTACCATTGGTGCAGCAAGTTAACCGTTTTGACAAGCGCTATCTGGCTTGGGACGGGCCCATGGTGGAAATGTCGACCAAAGATAAAACCTATGTGCAAGTCGACACTTTTGCCCGTTGGCGCATTAGCGATCCGATGCGTTACTATCTGCGCCTACGGGACGAGCGCAGCGCGCAATCGCGATTGGAGGATATTTTGGGCAGCGAAACCCGCACGGCAATTGCTCGTAACGAGTTGATTGAAGCGGTACGCACGGACAAGAATCGTAAACCTGTTATGGACGAAGCGCTGGATCAACTGGTCGGCGAAGGCACTTTGGGACAGTTAAGGCCGATTCGAGTCGGCCGAGTTGCGATCGAAAAAAGCGTGTTTGATGCGGCGGCGCCTAAGTTGGAAGAATTTGGCATCGAGTTGCTGGCAGTGCGGTTTAAACGCATCAATTATAATCAACATGTGCTAGAGCGAATTTATCAGCGCATGATTAGCGAACGTCTGCAAATTGCCCAGCGTTTCCGCTCGGAAGGCGAAGGCGAGGCGGCGCGCATTAACGGCAACAAGGAACGCGATCTTAACGAAATTCGTTCTACGGCCTATAAACGGGTACAGGAAATTCAAGGCGAAGCGGATGCCAAAGCCACCGAAATCTATGCAAAGGCTTATGCGCAAAATTCGGAGGCGGCCGAGTTTTATAAATTCCTAAAAAGCATGGACACCTACCGAAAAGTCATAAACAAGGATGCCAGCATCGTTTTGTCGACCGATAGCGAGTTGTTTGGCCTGTTGAAACGGGTCGATAAACGGCACTGAGCGCTTGTCTAAAATTGCTCTCATCGGTTTTTCAACAAGAAATCAATCGCCAAGATCAATTCAATAAATCCATGACGGTAAAGTAGCGAATTTGGTACGGCCGTGATAGAAGACTATCTAATCTCGATAGGGCGGCGATCGACCTCTCGCCAAAACGCTTGTTTACGGGAGAGGAATGTTTTTTGCCGAGCAAATTGAAACCCACTTTAACTAAATTATTAAACGACTAGATGCCATTATTCTCGTACAAGGCTGTTAACAACCAGGGCCAGATGGAAGACGGCGTGCGTGACGCCAAAGACGAGCAGGCATTGTTACTCGAATTGCAAAATCAGGGTTTAATTCCTATCCGGATCGAACTTGCCAAGGATAAGACTTTTCTCGGTTTTAGATTGAAATCGGTCGGCTTACGTTTGTCGCACAAGGAAATCGGTATGCTGACCGGCGAGCTCGCGACTTTGCTGGAATCCGGTTTGCCCTTGGACCGCTCGTTGACGATTCTGCAACAACTAACCGAAGAAAATCCCAAATTAAATAAAATGGTCACCAATGTGCTGGAGAAGGTCAAAGGCGGAAAGTCTTTAGCCGATGCGCTGGAAAGCCAGGGCGAGGTTTTTTCCAAATTTTATTTGAATATGATTCGGGCCGGCGAAATGGGCGGCAATCTTGGCGGGGTGCTGCAGCGACTGGGCGATTATTTGGAACGCAGCCAAGAGCTTAAGGATACGGTCAAGACAGCCATGATTTATCCGACCATTTTGTTAGTCATGTCATTGGTATCGCTGTTTGTGATGCTCACTTTCGTGGTGCCGCAATTCAAAGAAATGTTCGAAAGCGCCGGCCAGTCTTTACCCGTTCCCACTCAAATTGTAGTGGGTTTGGCGGAGTTTTTACAAAGCTATTGGTGGCTGTTGCTGCTGTTGGTGTTGGGTTGCGTTCAATTTATGAAATCGCAGTTGAGTGATCCGATAACCAAAAAAGTATGGGACGGGAGATTTTTGCGATTGCCTTTGTTTGGCGAGATTGTCGTCAACATGGAGACGGCCAATTTCAGTCGCACCTTCGGTACCTTGTTAGGAAACGGCGTGTCGATTTTGAATTCCTTAGGCATCGTGCGCGAAACGGTGACCAACGGCGTGTTGGCGGACTTGCTGTCAGAAGCGGAAGAGCAACTGAAACAAGGACGTACCATGTCGGAAGCCATGGGCCGGCAAAACCTGTTTCCCAAATTAGCCGTGCAGATGATTAAAATGGGCGAGGAAACCGGGCGACTGGAAGAAATGCTGATGCGGGTGGCCGTCATTTACGACAAACAGCTTAAGACCACTATTCAGCGTATGCTGGCCCTGCTTGAGCCGGCTTTGATTATTTCGTTGGGACTAATGATCGCTGGTATCATCGTTTCCATTTTATTAGCCATTTTGAGTGTTAACGATCTTGCTGTTTAACGGAGGAGCAATCATGCAACACAATATTCGCCGCTTGCGCGGTTTTACCTTGTTGGAATTGTTGGTGGTTTTGGGAATCATCGCTTTATTGGCCGGTATCGTCGGTCCGCAGGTCATGAAGCATATGGGAGCGTCCAAAACCAAAGCCGCCAGAGTTCAAATCGAGGATCTGGCAGCGGCGTTGGATATGTATAAATTGGATGTCGGACGTTATCCAAGCCAGCAGCAAGGTCTGGAGGCGTTGATTCAAAAACCGTCAGACGCCAGGCGTTGGAACGGTCCCTATTTGCGGAAAGAGAAGATACCGCAGGACCCTTGGCTGAACGATTATCACTATGAGTTTCCCGGCCAGCACGGCAATTTTGATTTGTTCAGCTATGGTGCCGACGAAAAAGAAGGCGGCGACGGCGAAGACCAGGATATTAATAGTTGGGAATAATCGCGGTGCCGACTGCAGTCAAAACCTCAAACGGCTTTACCCTATTGGAGCTAATTATCGTATTGCTGATTAGTGTCTTGGGCTTTGCCGTGGTCGGTAGCAATATTTCATCAGGCAATCAAAGTACCCGATTAAAGGCGGCGGCTACAGATATCGCTTCCGCTTTGCGCTACGCCCGCGGTCAAGCGTTAATCACTCGAAGTCCGGTCAGCGTGGGGATTAATTTAGGCGACAATAGTTATTTCATCAGTAATCGTCACAAGATTTATCATCTCGATGAACAAATCGCTATTTCGCTGACGGTGGCGGAAGAAGAATTTGCCGAAGGCGAGAAGGGAAGCATTCGCTTTTTTGCAGACGGTTCTTCAACCGGAGGCAGGATAATCCTTGAATCGGGGGCACAGAGCCGGACTATCGACGTGAACTGGATTACCGGAGCGGTACTCATCTCTGCAAATAGGCACGGGGCGAATAATCAATCGGCAAATACCTCATACGCCGTTTATCGGATCCATCGCGAGTCGGGGCTTGTTCAAATTCCTTTCGCCAGTGCAGCAGCATAAGGGTTTTTCTTTACTTGAAATTTTAGTGGCCTTCGCCATTATGGCGGTGGCCTTAACCATTCTATTGCGTATTTTCGGCTCTGGCGTCAACGCGGCTGTTGTTTCCGAGGATTACACATTGGCGGTTCAAATCGCCGAGTCGCTGATGGCGCGTATCGGTGTGGAAACGCCTTTGCAAACCGGTGAATATGCCGGCGTTGAAGCGGATAAATACGATTGGTTGGTGAGCATCGCTCCGGTAGCAGGGCCGCCTCCAAAATCCAGCCGGTTTCAGTCCCAACAGCCGGCGCCGGAGCAAGCAAGCCTTATGTTAATGGCAGTAAAAGTCAGGGTTAGCTGGGGCGGTGGCGAAGATAACCGACGTTCGTTGCAGTTGAACGGCTTAAAGCTATTCCGGGAACCCAGGCAGTGACCATGCGTCCTCGTAACGGCTTTACTCTAATCGAAGTCATGATTGCGATGACGCTGTTGAGCGTTATGGTGGTGTTGCTCTTCAGCAGCTTGAAGACGGCTGCCGAAAGTTGGAATGCCGGCGAAAGAAAGGTAGCCGAAGTCAACAACAAAGCAGTGGTCTACCAGTTTTTCAAACGCCATCTAACCACGATTCGGCCGTTGCCGATGCTGAACAACGAGCAGAATTTTTTGGCGGAAAATCAACAAGCATTCCAGGGGCTTCCGCAAAGTCTGATATTCGTCGCGGCATTACCTGCGGCTTCGGCCCGCAAGGGGCTGCAGGTGTTCAATATCGCGTTGGACCCGGCCGATCATTCGGTTTTAATGGTGACCTTGACCCCATACCGCCAGATCGAAGGCGATACCGAATTCGAGCCGGTCAAACCGGAAGTATTACTGGAAAACGTCGCCGATTTAAGGTTTGCCTATTTCGGCAAAACCGAGGATATCGACGTTTTACAATGGCGTGACGAGTGGCGGGTAGCCGACCGTTTACCGAGTTTAATCAAAGTTTCCATACAACTCGCGGACGGTAGCTATTGGCCGGAAATGGTATTTGCTTTGAAAATCAATCAAGCGCTTGGCCCGGATGCAGCGGTTAGCGGCGGTTTGAACGGCCCCGGTTTCGATGAGAATAATCAATAGACGTTTACAATGCGCCCAACTGAAACAACGAGGGTTGGCATTGGTGATCGTTATCTGGATCCTAACCTTGTTAACGCTGATGGCGGGCAGTTTCGCGATGACCATGCGCCGCGATAACAGCGTCAGTCTGGCAATCAAAACCGGGGCGTTAACCTCGGCTTACGCCGAAAGCGGAATAATATTGGCGCAATTTATGCTTTCGCAGTCTGATCCGGAATTGCGTTGGCAGCCCAATGCGGTCTACCGATTGGTTAATTGGGAGAGCGAAATTCGCATTCGCGTTGTTTCGGAATCCGGCAAGATCGACATCAACACCTCCAACGAAGTCCAATTAGCGGCTTTGATCAATTGGGTAATCGCCGACGAATGGCAAGCGCAGCGATTGTTAAATGCCGTTTTGGATTGGCGCGATGCTGATGACGACACCCGAACACTAGGCGCGGAAAGGCGGCAGTACAGGCAGGCGGGATTGCCGTATGGGCCGACCAATTCGGCTTTCCAATGTTTGGAGGAATTGCAGCTGGTTTTAGGCATGAATGAACAAATCTTCAGCGCCATGCAACCGTTTATAACGGTGTATTCGGGCCAAGCCGAAGTCGATTTACGCTATGCCAGCCCGCAGTTATTGGCCATTATCGGGAAGGAACTTAAGGAACGTAATATCGACGATGTGGCGCTGCAAAATCGCGCGGATGACACGAATACGGCCGAAACGGACGATTCGATAGATTCAGGCGCAAACCTTGGTTCTCAAAATCAAACTTATACTATTCTTGCGGAGGCGGCGGTTCCCGGAGAGGGTTCTACCGGGGTGGAAGTTATAATGAGGGGTCAAGGTTTTGAAACGGATACACCGTTTCAAATACTGGACTGGAAGCAAAACATACAAGGTCCGTCATTGTTCGACGAAGCGATTGGATATCCGGTAATTACGGTTCAAGATGAATTTAGATACGACGATAGATATTGATCTGAAAGGTTTTTTTCGGTGGTGGGGGCGGGAACTGGTATTTCTGCTTCCCAAGACCTTGCGCCGAAAGTTACGCGATCATCAAGGTTGCATCATCATTACGCCGTTGCCTCAAGGTTTTTTCGTCGAGTTTTTCGACGACGACGATAATCTGATCGTGGAGCGGCGTATCGACTCGATTGAGGCCGACGCTTATCACAGCTTAAGGCAACAGTATCCGGCAATCGAAAAAGCCGAAATCGTGTTGCGTTTGGCTGCCGATCAAGCCCTGCAAAAAGTCGTTTTCTTGCCTGCGGCCGTGCAAGAAAACTTGCAACAAGTGGTCAGTTTCGAATTGGACCGTTACACCCCGTTTAAAGCGGATCAGGTCTACTTTAGTCTGATTTCTCTGGGTGATACCGGATATGGACAGTTGCGCGTTTTGCTGATTGTGGTTCCTCGCGTTCGTCTCGATGAACAACTGAAATTTCTGCAAACGTTTTTAGGCCTTCAACCTCACCGGGTCGACTATCAAGCAGCCGATAGCGAATTTCCGCAGACGCGCCGTACCTATAATTTGTTGCCTGAAAGTTTTCGGCAACGCGCTAACAAGTTCAGTCAATCGGCGTATTGGTTAGTCAACGGCTTGCTTATATTGTTATTGCTGGCAGTGTTGATTTTGCCAGTTTGGATGCAAGGACAGGCGGTGGCAGATTTAAAAACGCGCATTAAGCAGCTAGAAAATCAGAATCGCGTGGTCGATGCCCAACAAACCGAGATTGATGCCTTACGCGCCCAAACTCAACAATTGATCGACATAAAACAGCAGTCGCCGGCATTGCTTCCGGTACTAAGCGAGCTAACCAAACTGTTGAACGACGACACTTGGCTGACACATTTACAATATTCAGGCCAGCATATTCAGATTCAAGGGCAGTCGCCTGCGGCCTCTGCTCTGATCGGCGTTCTGGAACGATCAGATTTTTTTAGCAATGTCAGTTTCGTCTCGCCATTGACCCAGGATAAAATTACCGGAAGAGAACGTTTTCAAATTAGTATGGATATCAGTATGCCTATTTCTACGGACGGAGACCTTACAAACAGCGCGACTAAACCACCAAAGTCCGCATCTGAAGTCGACCAACCGCCGATGACCGAGGAGTTGGACATGGAATTCAAGGATGAAGGGGGAGACGAGTGAACGATGCCCGTTTTCACCGCTGGTTGGCGATTGGCTTATTGGCACTGGTGTTTGTTTTCGTTATTTTCGCCCTGTTTGTTCCTTTGATTACGGCCGGCTTGGATTATTACGAAGAAAAAAACGATTTGATGTTTCGCCTGCAGCGCCAGCAAGCCATTGCCGGGCGCGAAACGCTCGTGGCCGAGGAGCTTGAGGCGATCAAGCAGCAATTTCTGGAGCAGAGCTATTTTACCAACAGCAGTACCGAGGCATTAGCGTCAGCCGAACTGCAAAACATCGTAAAAACCGCGGTGTCGGATGCCGGCGGTCAGTTAACCAGTACTCAGGGCTTGCCCGGTAAGTTGACTGACGATTTTTTTCGTGTTGCGGTCAAAGTTCGTATGACGGCCACAATGGAGTCCTTGGTAAGTGTACTGCACAGTCTGGAGACAGCCGTACCCATATTGATCGTCGATCAGTTGGATATCAATCCCGTGCGCGGCAGGCGCAATCGGAAAACCCGGCAAATAGAGCCTAGCGAACAATTGAATATCAGTTTCCAAGTCGTTAGCTTTATGCGGAGCGAATCTCAGTGAACGCCACATTGTTTAAATATCAGTTAGTGGCATGCGGGGTATTGGGCACTGTGTTGCTGTTGGAATGGGGAGTAGGCGAGATTGGTCGTCGCCACTTGCGAGACACATTGAATAAAAACATCGATTCGGATTATCAGTCTGAACCCTTGCCCAGCTTGAACCTACCTAAATTGTCAGAGCACAGTTTCAATAGTATTGTCGAGCGTCCGCTATTTATTGAAGGACGCAAACCAATACCGCAAGACACGAGTGAAGACGATTCCGAGGCGGCGGCGGACGAAGGCCAGCTTGATGATTGGGCGTTAATCGGCATCTATAACAAAAATAAAAACAAAGGCAAGCGGCGGGCTTTGTTTCGTAATCAAAAAGAAACCGGAAAATTTTTAAAACTGTATGAAGAACAAACGATTTCCGGATGGCTGTTAAAACAGATTCAATCCGACCGAGTCATTCTTCAATTGGGTGGACAGCAAAAAAACGTCATGCTTAGAAAACCGAGAGAGCAGGTTAAAACGCCCATGCCTCCAAAACGGGTAGCACCCACGGCAAAGCCGGCTACCAATAATTCCCCTGAGACAAAACAACAATGACAGTGAAAACAAGCAAAGCTCCGCATTTCGTAGCGCTAGTCTTGAGCGTGGCTGGATGCGAGTATATCGGCCCCCAGCTTCATCACAAATTACCGTTGCCTCAAGCCCAGCCAATCCAGGAGCAAGAAACATCGCCAATTGCGGATACCAGTGATAAAACCGCTAAAGTCGAATTTTTTCCTAATGACGAATCTGCGGTCAGGACAAGAAAAGCCGGTGCGTCCGAGAAAAAAAGCAGCGGTAAAGGCGAATATAGTTTGAATTTCGATGACGCCGACCTCGGCGAGGTTGCCAAAGTCATATTAAGCGAGATACTCGGCAAAAATTATACGATTAGCCCGCTAGTCAGCGGTAAGGTCACTTTGCAAACCACCGAGCCTTTAACTAAAGCCGATCTCATTCCTACTTTGGAAATGCTGTTGAGCGTCAACAACGCCGCATTGGCCGTAGAAGACGGCATGTACGTGATCAAACCCTCGAATGAAGCGGTTTATAGCGCATCTTTTCAGTCGATCGGAAGCAGCCGTTTACCGTCGGGTTATCAGACCAGAGTGATTCCGGTCCGGAACGTGGCTGCCGGCGAAATTGCCGAAATATTGAAACCCCTGATGCCGGAAAATGCACAGGTACATGTCGATCCCAACCGAAACATATTGGTTGTGTCGGGATCGGCGAGCGAATTGAACCGGATCATCGACGTGGTCGGCACCTTCGACGTCGACGTGATGAAAGGCCGTTCGTTCGCATTGTTTACTCCGGCGCATGTCGATGCGTCAAAAATCGTCGATGAACTTCGGCAAATTTTTTTCCGCGTTTCGACCGACGATAAAGACGGCGGAAACAGCTTCTTTCGTTTCATGGAAATCGAGCGCCTGAACGCGGTGCTGGCGATCACTCATAACGCCAAGTATTTACGCGATATCGAAAACTGGGTTTACCGACTCGACCGCACCAATCCCGAAGCCAGCGGAGGCGTTAATGTATATCGGGCTCAGCACGTAAGCGCCATGGATTTGGCTTATACCTTGAGCCAGATTTTCGGTGGAGGCGTATCAAGGACCGGTTCGCGTTCGGCGTCTATTGCATCCGGACGCAGGGGATTATCGGCTACCAACAGGTCGACTTCCACTTCCGGTTCGTCGGGAATGTCCGCTTCGGGTACGCCTTCCGCCGGCATATCGTCGGCGGCCACCGGCCAGGGCGCTAGCAACGATTCGGGGATGGACAAGTCGCTGGGCGGCGGTCGCAGTCAGCTCGGCTCAATAAGCTCGGGAATGTCCGGCACTATGGGCGGCGCGATGGGGGGCGCTATGGGCAGCGCCGACCCGGAAATGCAGAATGTCAGAATCATTCCGGACGAGGGTAACAATGCATTGGTCATCGTCGCCAATTCGGAGCAATACGCCAAAATCCAGAAAGTGATTAAAGATCTGGATGTGTTGCCTTTACAAGTGCTGATCGACGCCACGATTGTGGAAGTTAATTTGAAGGATGATTTGGAATACGGCATAGAGTGGTATATCACCCACAATAACAGCGGAAAAAATATTATTGCCAATACCAATGGCATCGATCTTGCCGATATTGCGAAAGGCGTCGCTAGCGGCGGTTTCACCTATGCGTTTCAGAGCAACTCTAAAGATATTAATGTCATATTAAGAGCGGCCGCCATAAATAATAATATCAATATCGTTTCCTCGCCCTCTTTGATGGTTTTAAATAACCAAGAGGCGTCGATCAAAGTCGGGGATTCGGTGCCGATACGTACTTCGCAATCGACAAACACCAACACCGTCAACAACAACAACGACAGCGTGATACAAACCAGCGGGATCCAGATGCTGGATACCGGGGTCAATCTGCAAATCAGACCGCGCGTCAATTCAGGCGGTTTGGTGTTGATGGATATACTGCAGACGGTGAATAACGCGATTAAAACGGAATCCAGCGACATTGATTCGCCCACGATTCAAAAGCGTGAAATCGAAAGCAGCGTAGCGATACAAAGTGGCGAAACCATCGTTCTGGGCGGGTTGATCAGGGAAGACAATACTTTTAATCGAAATGGCGTGCCGCTACTGCATGAAATTCCGCTGCTGGGCCCGCTGTTCGGGAGTACCATCCGCAACAAGGACAAAAACGAGTTGGTCGTGTTGATTACGCCGCGCGTGGTGAACAGTCGCCAGGATGCTCAGTCGATCACCGACGAGTTCAGGCGTAAACTGTCGTCTATTTACGATGTGCCTCCGAACGTGGACATGGATACGATCAACTAATGCTCACGGTTTCTCGGATGGCATCAGGTGGATAATGTCTCGAACAAAGGGAGCGGAATACTTCCGCTCCCTTTGTTCGGACAATTAAACGATATTAGCCTTGACCCGGTAACATGCCGACCGTGCCCGGTTTGATGCGTTTGCAGGCCACCACTACATCTTCCTGATAGCATTGCTGTAGATTCGGATCGTCGCCGCAGGGCTTGCAAATAGTATTACCGGATGTTTTGATTTCGTCCAAATGCCAGCCGTATCCTTGCGTTTGGCAGAATCGCTTGCTGAAATTTCTTACTTTGTAATCTTTGATCGCCGTTTCTCTGGCTTTTGACTCGACTTCACAATGAGCCGGTAGCGTATTCGCCATAATATCCCGATAAATATAGTCGGTGGCGCCGACAGGATTGGCGAAACCCAACGCCAATAGGAACCCGCTGATAAACGTTTTATTCATGACTTAACCCTCCCGTTCGCCGATGATGCGGATGTTCATTAGGCGATGTTCTTGTTCAATCTGCTGTTTGATCGGTTCAAACTTTTCGTTTTCGTTAAGTTTAACCGCCAATATCGCACCGACCATTACTATCGTGGCCAATGCTAGATATAAGACGAAATGATCTTTTTCCTGTTGCTGTACTTGTTCTACTTGTTCGCTCATTTTCGTTACCCCTGTATTCAGAACCCGGTTGCTTCGAATGCCTTGCCGAAGCGGATCAAAAATAATGATTCGATGTGTGTTAAACCGGACCGGCCTTGATAGCCGGCGGATGGTGGAGGATGCATGATATCCAAAGCCATCGGATATCTAAAAAAACGCTCTTTGACATATTCGACCCCCTTTTTATGTTAGTAGCGAGTCGAAACAATAATAGAAAACTTGCGCCTTGTCAAATATGTATCGTATCGATATTTGTTTGCTGTTTATCGGCTGCTTGATAAATATTCGTTTTTCAGGTGAACATAGTGTCGATAGGAATATTCCAAAAAGGCGATTTCGGAATCGCTTAATTCCCTGACAGGCTTGGCCGGAGCGCCGATATACAGATAGCGGCTTTGCAATTTCTTGCCCGGCGAAACCAAAGCGCCGGCCCCCAACATGACATAGTCAGCCAATTCGGCGCCATCCATCACAATGGCGCCTATGCCGATCAGACAATGATTTCCAATCGTGCAGCCATGCACGACTGCCCGGTGGCCTATAGTGACGCCTTGTCCTATGATCAGTTTATGTCCGGTCGGCGAATAACCGCCTGCGTGCGATACGTGCAGCACGGAGCCGTCTTGCACGTTGGTTCCGTTCCCGATGGCGATCGACTCCACATCGCCTCTGACGACGCAATCGGGCCAAATCGATACATCGTCTCCGATCGTTACATCACCGATTACGACGGCTGCCGGATCGATGTAGACATGGTTCCCGATGACAGGGTGTTTATTTTTAAATGTTCTAATCGCCACAATAACTCCCGATTTTTGCCATAATTGATCGAGCGATATTACGCAATTGCGTTAGGGTTCACCAGAATTTAATGAGGTTACGATGGCAATTATCGATGGTATAAGACGCCAATTGCGCTCGGTGATCGAGTGGCAAAATCCCGATCCGGATGCTCTGTTGGAGCAATGGACCGAAAACGGCGACGAGATCAAAAACGCTTCCAAGTTAATCGTCGGTCCGGGGCAGGGTTGTATTTTTGTCTATCAGGGCCAGGTTAAGGCGGTCATTGAGGATCAATGTCTGGTCAATCTGGAAACCGATAACATCCCGTTTTGGACGACGATAAAGAAATTCATGCAGTTTTTTGAAAGTGAGCATAAGGTCGGTATTTATTTTTTTCGGAAAACCAGGATACTCGACCAGAAATGGGGTACGACCTCGCTGATCAAATACCAGGATCCTAAATATCATTTCCCTGTCGGCCTCAAAGCCTACGGAAACTATAGCTATCAAATAGCCGACGCCAATGCTTTTTTCGTCAATATCGTCGGCAGCCACAACCGCATCGGCATACAGGAATTTCGAAAAATCATTTCGGCCCGCATCGTGCAGCCCATTAGCGATTATTTAGCGGAATGCAGTTACAGCTATGCCGAGATCGATGCCAATCGCGATGAAATTGCGCGTAGTATCGCGATCAAATTGGCTATCGCCTTTCGCAAGCTGGGGTTCGAAGTCGGCGACTTTCGTATCGAAGGCGCCGATTTCGACGACGACACCCGGCGGCGCATCAACCGTATCGCCGATTTGACCGCCGAGGCGCAAGCGGCGAAAGCCGTAGGCTTGGATTATGCGGGCGTGCAGCAACTGGATGCGATGCGCGATGCCGCGCGCAACGAAAGCGGCGCCGCCGGCGCGGGCATGGGACTGGGCGCCGGCGTGGCGTTGGGGCAAAACATGGCGCAAGGCATGAATAATTTAGGGCGGCATGCCGCCACGGACGACATTACCGCCAAGTTGGTTCAATTGAAAAAAATGTTCGAAGCGGAACTCATATCCGAAGCCGAATACAGCGCAAAAAAGCAAGAGCTGCTGGATAAGTTTTAATCATGGCCAGATGTCATAGCTGTTCGGCGCCTTTACCGCCCAATACCCAATATTGCAGCTATTGCGGCATACGTAACGATGTTGATATACGCGGCAAGCACGATTATCACGTCGTGACCCGGGAAACCGATCGAATTTGCCCCGAATGCAACATCGCGATGCAGACTATCGCCTTGGAGATCAATCCGCCCATGCAAATCGAGCGCTGCGAACAGTGTTTCGGTTTGTTTTTCGATCCGGGCGAAGTTGAAGCGCTATTGGAGAATCTGGTATCCCCGGTTTTTACGGTAAATCGGGAATTGCTGGGCAATATCAACAAAGACCGATATCAAAAAAATAAACCGGTTAAATATTTGGAATGCCCCGTTTGTCTGAACATGATGAGCCGAGTGGCGTTCGGCCACCGTAGCGGCGTGGTGGTCGATCAATGTAGAGCCCACGGCGTTTGGTTGGACGGTGGCGAAATCACGCATTTGTTGGAATGGAAAAAGGCCGGCGGACAGTTATTACACCAGCAAAAGCAGGCTGAAAAACAACGGCGTCCCGCCCCGGTTAGGCCGGAAATCGAGAGTCTGATACAGCGCTACGATAAACAAGGCCATGAAAGCGACCTGTTTGAAACCGTATCCAGCCTAATTTTCAGGTTATTCGACTAGACAGGGCTTTTTGCATCGTCGGCAAGAAAAACTCGCTGACCAGCAGCGGTTCGTCATGAATCGCATACAAGGTGCGCCGTCCCCATATGGCTTGTTCGATTTGGAAATTCGCTTGCACGTTGCTCGACCAAACCCGTTCCGGCGCCAGGCTGAAGTAGCGCCTTCGCAGCTCTAAATCCGGATAAGCAAATATCACTTCGCCCAAAGGCCGAGTGCCCAGATGAGATAGATTGCGATGGGCGACGCGTATGGTGCGTTCGGGCAGGATAGTACGGGCCAGTACCAAGGGCTTGTCATCCACATGCAGCAGCACCTCCCGAGTTAATTGGTAGCGGTGATGCGGTATCTTCAATTCCCGGCATTCCTCTGCGAAAGCCGGTCTCCAACGGTGATATAACAGCCGCACGCTTAAACGATTGCCGAAAAAGCGGCGCAAGCGCTTCGTTAATGAACCGGTATCGTTTAACCATGGGTGTAAGTCTGTCGGCGGCTGTAGTCCGGGACCCCTCCGTGTTTTCCAGCGCGGGGCCCGGGTAAATAAGTAGCTATTGTTGGACAAAGGTTTTAATGATCGGGTTATGTGTCTTTTCGAGAAGCTTTCAGGACTATTGTAGCGTTTGTCCAAGCGATTATTACATTCTATCCATCAAGCTCCAAGTTGATCGCTTCCGCTCCGGAATCGGCGGCGTCTGAATTGGCCGCGGTTTAAATCGGGCCGGCCCATGAAAACGTGGCAATCGTAATGATTTAATAAACATTCCAATACCGGTTTTGCTCATAATGCAGACTACTCGGTTAACGTTAAACTCAATTTTTGCTGCCAACCCGCTTAGCCGAAATTGACAACTTTCGGTAACGACAGTAACTTAACGGGTTTATCCGCCAGCCACCTTTAATCCTGAATCCTTAAGAGTCATTAATGGAAGAATTTCATCGTATCAGTCGCCTGCCGCCTTATGTTTTTAACATCGTCAATGAGCTGAAAGCCAAGGCGCGAGCCGAAGGTGAAGACATTATCGATTTCGGCATGGGTAACCCGGATCAACCGACGCCCCCCCATATCGTCAAAAAGTTGGTGGAGGTCGCGAGCCGCGAAGATACGCATCGGTATTCAGTTTCCAAAGGCATACCCAGGCTCCGCCGCGCCATTTGCAATTGGTATAAAAACCGCTTCGGCGTCGATTTGGATTTTAATACCGAGGCCATTGTAACGATAGGCTCGAAGGAAGGTCTGTCGCATTTGGCTTTGGCTACGCTCGGTCCGGGCGATGTCGTATTAGTGCCCAATCCGGCTTATCCGATACATCCCTACGGTGTAGTCATCGCAGGAGCCGACATTCGCCATGTGCCGTTGACGCCCGGCGTGGATTTTTTCGACGAGTTGAACCGCGCCATTTCCGAGTGCTGGCCCAAGCCTAAAATGCTGATCCTGAATTTTCCGGGCAATCCGACCACGCAATGCGTCGAACTGGAGTTTTTCGAGAAAATCGTCGCGATCTGCAAGGAGCATAACATTTGGATCGTGCACGACATCGCCTATGCCGACATCGTATTCGACGGCTATGTCGCGCCGTCGATCCTGCAGGTGGCGGGTGCCAAGGACATCGCCGTCGAGTTTTTTTCCTTGTCCAAGAGTTACAACATGCCGGGCTGGCGAGTCGGTTTCATGTGCGGCAACGCGACGCTGGTGGCGGCATTGACTCGCATAAAGTCTTATATGGACTACGGCACGTTTACCCCTATTCAGGTGGCCGCCATCGCTGCGCTTGAAGGACCGCAAGATTGCGTCAAGGAAATCTGCGACATGTATAAAAATCGCCGGGACGTGTTGTGCGACGGTTTGAATGCAATGGGCTGGACGGTCGAAAGGCCTAAAGCCACGATGTTCGTCTGGGCTCCGATTCCGGAACCGTATAGAGAGATGGGGTCAATCGAGTTTTCCAAAAAGCTGATTATCGATGCCAAAGTCGCGGTGTCGCCCGGCATCGGATTCGGACAATTCGGCGACGACCACATCCGTTTCAGTTTGATCGAGAATGAACACAGAACGCGGCAGGCTTTGCGCAGCATCCGGAATATGCTGAAGAAAGACAACGTTAGTTTATAATGGCCCACATTTTGGGTTAAACGCGAGGAGTCAGGTTTGAAGCCGGTAAAAATTGGTGTGTTGGGACTCGGGACCGTAGGCGGCGGAACCGTCAACGTCCTGAAAAGGAATGCCGAGGAAATTGCTCGCCGTGCCGGCCGGGAAATCGTGGTGAGCCGCGCATCGGCACGCAATCTTTCGCAGCCGCGTATCTGCGACACCGGCGATATTGCGCTGACGGCCGATCCGTTCGAGATCGTCAACGATCCGGAAATTGACGTCGTAGTCGAACTGATTGGTGGTTACGATCTGGCTAAACAGTTGGTTATGGCGGCCATTGCCAATGGGAAACATGTGGTGACGGCCAACAAAGCTCTGATTGCGTTGCACGGTAACGAGATTTTCGCGGAAGCCAGCAAGAAAGGCGTCATGGTTTTGTTCGAAGCCGCGGTCGCCGGCGGCATCCCCATCATCAAGGCGCTTCGCGAAGGGCTGGCCGGCAACCGGATCAATTGGCTGGCCGGCATCATCAACGGCACCGGTAATTTCATCCTGACGGAAATGCGCGACAAAGGCCGCGATTTCGCCGATGTGTTGAAAGAAGCCCAAGCCTTGGGTTACGCCGAAGCCGACCCGACCTTCGATGTGGAAGGCATCGATGCGGCCCATAAACTGACGATTCTGGCTTCGATTGCCTTCGGCATACCACTGCAATTCGCCAAAGTCTTCACCGAAGGTATTACTCAAATCACCCGTGCCGACGTCGAATACGCGGAAGAACTGGGCTACCGAATCAAGCATTTGGGTATCGCCCGCAAGACCGAGGAAGGCATCGAATTGCGCGTGCATCCGACCTTGATCCCCAAACGCCGCCTGATCGCCAACGTCGACGGCGTGATGAACGCGGTATTGGTCTGCGGCGACGCGGTCGGTCCCACCCTGTATTACGGCGCCGGCGCCGGCGCTGAGCCGACGGCCTCGGCGGTGGTAGCCGACTTGGTCGACGTGGTCAGAGCCATGACCAGCGACCCGGAAAACCGGGTGCCGCACCTGGCATTCCAGCCGGAAGCCATCGTCGATACGCCGGTGTTGCCGGCGGACGCCGTCAAGACGGCTTATTATCTGCGTCTGACCGCCGCCGACAAGCCGGGGGTATTGGCCGACGTCTCCAAGATATTGGCCGCGCATCAAATCAGCATCGAAGCGTTGATTCAGAAAGAGCCGCCGAAAGGCGAAACCTCGGTGCCCATCATCATGCTGACTCAGCAAACACTGGAAAGAGAAATGAACGCGGCGATCGCCGAGATCGAAACGCTGGCTTCCGTCAGTGGCAAGGTCGCCCGCATTCGTCTGGAAACTTTAGGATAAACAATGGCAACAGCACAACGATACACCGGGTTGATCGAACGTTACAAAGACCGCTTGCCGGTCTCGGACAGCACCCGATTCATCAGTCTTTGCGAAGGCGATACCCCGCTGATTCAATTGCGGAACATTCCGCGCCTGATCGGCAAGGACGTCGATATCTACGTCAAGTTCGAAGGCCTCAATCCGACCGGTTCGTTCAAGGACCGCGGCATGACCATGGCCGTGACCAAGGCGGTGGAAGAGGGCAGCCAGGCTATCATCTGCGCGTCGACCGGCAATACCTCGGCTTCCGCCGCCGCCTATGCGGTCAGAGCCGGCATCCGCGCTTTCGTGTTGATTCCGGAAGGCAAAATCGCGTTGGGCAAATTGGCGCAAACCTTGATGTACGGCGCCAAAATCATTCAGATCAAAGGTAATTTCGACGCCGGCATGGCCATCGTCAAGGAAATCGCCGACCATGCGCCGGTGACCATCGTCAACTCGATCAACCCCTACCGTATAGAAGGACAGAAAACCGCGGCGTTCGAAATCGTCGACGCCTTGGGCGCCGCGCCCGATTTCCACTGTCTGCCGGTCGGCAATGCCGGCAATATCACGGCGTACTGGAAAGGTTACACCGAATATTCGACCGATACCGCCAGCCATCCAGCGGTCACGCAAAAACGCCCGGTGATGTGCGGATACCAGGCGGCCGGCGCCGCGCCGTTTCTGGCCGGCCATCCGGTGGAAAATCCCGAAACGATCGCTACCGCGATACGCATCGGTAATCCGCAGTCCTGGGACGGTGCCTGGAACGCGCAAAAACAATCCGGCGGTTGGTTCGAGTCGTTCAGCGACGAGCAGATCCTGGCCGCGCAAAAAATGCTGTCGGCCTACGAAGGGATATTCTGCGAGCCGGCTTCGGCGACATCCTTGGCCGGCGCCTTGCACGATATCGGCATGGGCAAGATTCCGGAGGGCAGTAAAATCGTCTGCACGCTGACCGGCAACGGTTTGAAAGACCCGGATACCGCCATCATGCAATGCAAGGATGCGCCGACCGAAACGGTGGAAGCGACCTTGGATGCCGTGAAAAAGTCCATTCTGGATTCGATGTAAGTTTTGCGGATTTACGAAAGCCGGCGAACGCCGGCTTTTTTATTGCCGGATATGTATTTGCAAGGTGTAAAAAAACTCATCGTACAGCGGTCGGTGCCGCCGGCGCTACCGCAATTGGGTAATATCGATCCGGTATTGCAGCGTGTATTTGCCGGCAGGGGCGTTCATCAAGCGGACGAGCTGGACAGGAGTCTGGGGAAATTACCGTCGCCCTGGTTATTGAACGGCATGCAAGCCATGGTCGAACACTTGATCGAGGCGATCGAAACCCGGCAAGCCATCACGGTCGTGGCCGACTTCGACGCCGACGGCGCGACCAGTTGCGCTCTAGCGGTCAAAGGCTTGGCTTTGCTGGGAGCAAAACGCCTGGATTTCGTCGTGCCCAACCGATTCGAATACGGATACGGTTTGACGCCCGAAATCGTCGAATTGGTCAAGCAGCAACAACCGGACTTGATCCTGACGGTGGATAACGGCATTTCCAGCATGGCGGGGGTCAAGGCCGCCAAAGCGGCCGGCATCAAAGTCTTGATTACCGATCACCATTTGCCGGGGCATGAATTGCCGCAGGCCGACGCCATCGTCAATCCCAACCTAGCCGACGATAAATTTCCGAGCAAGCATATCGCCGGCGTCGGCGTGATGTTTTACATCTTGATGGCCTTGCGCATACGCTTGCGCGAGTTGCATTGGTTCGAGAAAAATCAGCTGGCCGAGCCGAATTTGGCGCAATTGCTGGACTACGTGGCGCTCGGTACCGTTGCCGACGTGGTAGCACTGGATCAAGTCAACCGGGTTTTCGTGCATCAGGGCTTGTTGCGTATGCGTTCCGGCCAGTGCCAGCACGGCATCAAGGCTTTGGCGGAGGTGTCGGGACGCCGGCTCGACACGATACAGGCGGCCGATTTGGGCTTTGCGCTCGGGCCGCGGCTGAATGCGGCCGGCCGCATGGACGATATGTCCTTGGGGATTCAATGCCTGCTGACCGAAGACGCGGACTTGGCCCGCGATATTGCCGGGCAGCTCGAGGTCCTCAATCAGGACCGCAAGGAAGTCGAAGGGCAAATGAAGACCGAGGCCATGGCATTGTTGGCCGACATGAAAGCCTTGGACGAACGGCATGTGCCGGCCGGCGTGTGCTTGTACGATGCGAATTGGCATCAAGGCGTTATCGGCATACTCGCTTCGCGGATCAAGGATAGGCTGCATAGGCCGGTCATCGCCTTCGCGCCGGCCGATCAGGGCGAACTCAAAGGCTCGGCGCGCTCGATCAGCGGCGTGCATATACGCGATGTGCTGAGCGATATCGCCGCCGATCATCCGCAGATATTGACGAAGTTCGGCGGCCACGCGATGGCGGCGGGCTTGAGCATCAAGTTGCGCGATTATCCGCATTTCGCGCTGTTATTCGCCGATGCGGTGGCGGCTCGCCTGGATGAAGTCGATTTGGAGCAAAAGGCCTTCAGCGACGGCCAGCTCGACCAGAATCATCTGACTTTGGAGTTTGCCGAGCAGCTGCAAAAGGCCGCCGTTTGGGGGCAAGCCTTCCCGGAGCCGGCGTTCGACGGTGTGTTCGACGTATACCAGTGCCGTATAGTCGGTCGTCAGCATCTGAAATTGGTATTGAAACTGCCGTTTAGCGGCTTATTGATCGACGCCATCGCCTTTTTTGCCGATAAGCCGGAAAGCTGGTTGGGATGCCGCAAGATCAATGCGCTGTATCGATTGGATGTCAACGAATATCGTGGCCAGCGCAGTTTGCAGTTGCAACTGCAATACATGGAAAAGGTGGAGTAGCGTACAAAATGTTCGAAAAAGCCTTGAACCGGATCGATAAGCATTTGTTCAGCCTGCTGGCCGCTTTGTTGGTGTTGCGCGGCGTGTTCCTTTGGAGCAACGGTTTTGATCTGATCGGCGACGAAAGTTATTACTGGGATTGGTCACGGCGGCCGGATTGGTGTTATTACAGTAAACCGCCTATGGTGGCTTGGCTGATCGGAGCCGCGACATGGCTATTCGGCGATTACACGCCGGTGGTGCGTCTGCCGACGTTGCTATTGGGCACCGCGTTTCTGTTCTATTTCCACGCGACGGCCAGGGCCTTCTACGGGCCGCGCGCGGCGGCCTTGGCGCTGTTATTGGTTCTGGCTACGCCCATCAATACCTTGGCCAATTTTCTGATGACGATCGATCCGCCGCTCTATTGCTTTTGGATCATGGCGCTGTACTACCTGCGCAGAGCGCTGTTCGACGGCGATGCCAAAGCCTGGCTCTGGGCGGGTTGCGCCAGCGCGGCCGCGTTGCTGAGCAAGCAGGCGGCCTTGGCCTTACCGGCAATGCTGTTGGTTTTCCTGCTGGTCGACAGCAAGCGGCGCCACCATATTAAACGGGAATACCGGCTATATCTGATGCCGATATTGTTGGCGGCGCTGCCGCTATTATGGTGGAACCAGCAGCACGACTGGGTCATGTTCGGCCATAGCAAGGGCCATTTCGGCAACCCCGAGCCGGTTAGCGTGCTAAAGCATTTAAAAAACGCTCGCGATTTCCTGTTGTATCAGCTGTTATTGCTGTCGCCCGTCACATTCGTATTAACCCTGATCGTTAGCATCAAGGGGGCGTTCGATTTCAGGCGCTTGGCGGCGGAACAACAATTCTTGTGGTTGATGGGGCCGGCACTGATATTGGCGGTATTATTACTTAGCTTTTTACAGAAGGCGCAAGGCAATTGGCCGATGCCGTTCTATATCAGTGCGCTCATCTTATTGGTTGGTCACTTTACCGCCGGAGCGTGGAGTCGGGCTATCGGATACGCCTTAGGACTGGGCTATCTGATGGTGGCTACCACCTATATGTTGCCCTTGCTGTTGCAACTGTCGGGCTTGAAAGACAGTGCCCTCGATCCGACCAAGCGTTTCAAAAGCTGGCAGGATACGGCGCTCGGCCTGCATGCGGAAAGGCTGTCGGTTCAACCCGATTTGTCCGATACCTTTGTCGTGGCGCTCGGCCACCGTTATTTGGCTAGCCAACTGGCGTTCTATTTGCCGGACCATCCCAAAGTCTATCGTTTCGAGGAATCCGGCCAAGTGATCAGCCAATACGAGGTGTGGCCGGGACCCAATGAATTCATTGGCAAGAACGCCTTCATCGTTGCCGAAGGTTCGGAGCAGGATGTACCGAACAAACTGAAAAATGCCTTTGCTCGTTTTAACTTCTTGGCCCAAGTTGCAAATCCGAATAACGCCAAGTCGCCGTATAAAATTTACTTGGGCGAGCGTCTAATTGACTGGCCGAAGCTCGATCTAGAGGAATAAGATGCCGCATCGAACATTGACACGCGCACTGACCGAATTGGCGGTGCTGCTATTTTTGGCCGTTTCCACTACCTTGTTGTTTTGGTTAACGGATTTGGATATTCGGTTAGCTAAATTATTTTATCAACCGGAGCTTTCCGGTAGCGATTGGCCGTATCAACACGACGTTTTCGTTCATATCTTATATGACTATGCATTCCCGTTTACTGTGATTGCGGGATTGAGCGCTTTCACCATCTACGTCGTCGGCTATTTTCACGATACCGTCGGGCGTTTTCGGCGAAAAGCCCTATATATTTTGTTGGTCATTGCCGTAGGGCCCGGTGTTGTGGTTAATTTGATATTCAAAGACCATTGGGGGCGTCCGCGACCGCTGCACGTACAGCAGTTCGGCGGAGAGTACGCCTACGTTCCGCCTTTAAAACTCGGGCATACGCCGGACAAGTCCTTCGTTTGCGGTCATTGTTCGGTAGCTTATGCGTTCTTCGCACTGTATTTTCTATCGCAAAATCATAAGCAAGCTTATTTTATTTTGACCTTGGCCTTAGCCTGGACCATGGGCATTACGCGTATGACCTCGGGTTCGCATTTTGTTTCGGACATTCTATGGTCGGGTTACTTGGTGTTTTTAGTGGCTTTTGCGTTGTATTACGGTTGGTTTATCAGGTTCGCGCCCGATTCCAAGCCCGACCATGAAAATTCCGCTTAGGCTTATTGATGCGGTACTCGGAAAACAAGCGCCGCTTTTATCACGACTCGGTTTAATTTCAACGGAACACGTCAATTAACAGGCTGGGTTTTACTGCCGACCTTGCTATAATGCCCAATCTTTTTTCGAATAATTATGACGAGAGATTTGCATGATTCAAGGTAGTATCGTTGCTTTGGTTACCCCAATGTTCGATGACGGCGCAATTGACGACGTTAGTCTTAAAAAACTAGTGGAGTTTCATGTCGAGCAAGGTACGGATGCAATCGTTGCTGTCGGTACTACCGGAGAGTCGGCAACATTGGACGAAGACGAGCATTGCCACGTCATCAAAACGGTCGTCGACTGCGTGGCTGGGCGCATTCCCGTTATTGCAGGCACCGGTGCCAATTGTACTCGAGAAGCGATAGAGTTGACTCGCGAAGCAAAAGAAGTCGGCGCCGATGCCTGTCTTTTGGTCACGCCTTACTATAACAAACCGACCCAGGAAGGTTTATATCTGCATTACAAGGCCGTTGCCGAAGCGGTCGATATTCCTCAGATTCTGTACAACGTGCCCGGTCGTACCGGCGTCGACATGCTGCCGGAAACAGTCGGACGCTTGGCTAAAATCGATAATATCGTTGGTGTCAAGGAAGCCACCGGTAAATTGGAGAGGGTCAAGCAAATCCGCGATCTGTGTGGAAACGATTTCGCGCTTTATACCGGTGACGATGCGACGAGCTTGGAATTCTGCATGCTGGGCGGCAACGGCAGTATTACCGTAACCGGAAACGTCGCACCTAAACTATTGCACGAGATGATCGCCGCCGCGATGCAAGGCAACCGTGCCGGCGCGGAACGGATCGACGTCAAACTAAGCGGTTTACATCGGCAATTGTTTATTCAGTCCAATCCGATTCCGGTCAAATGGGCCGTCGCCGAAATGGGATTGATAGGTAAGGGCATACGCTTGCCACTGACGTGGTTAAGCGATGATTGTGTTTCATCTGTGCGTGCCGCGATGCAGCAAGCGGGCGTATTATAAATATGAAAATTCAACGCATCCTGCGTTGGATGTCTATCGGTTTATTGGCGTCGACGCTTACTGGTTGTAGTACCATCAAAAGTTGGTTTCCTGATAAAGAACGGGACTATCAGTTCACTTCGGAAATTCCCGAGTTAATCATACCGGAAGACTTGAAAAATAAAGGTTTATCGAGCCTATCTCCTCAATCCAGAGAGCCGGTTGCGTCCGCTGAGCCGGAATCCTCCGCTCCGGCAAGCGATTCAATAAACGTTTCGCCCGGGCAAGAGGTTGCGGCGGCGCCAGAGTCCGAGCCTCAAGCACCAAGCGCCGATGAAACCGAGCATGCCCAAGCGCCCTCGCCTGCCGGAGGCAATGTCAGTAGCTTGACCATAGACCAGGCGAAAACGCAGGCGACCCGTATGGTCGGCCGGGCGCTTAGCCGCAAACATATAGAGGTTGTCGAACGCAACATCGAGAAAGGGTATTTTTACGTCAATTTCGATCCGAATGCGGTTGAAGCCAAGGACGAGAGCATTTGGGACGAATTGACCTTTTTGTTCGGCGACGATCCGAGCCAGGAAAAGGAGTACCGTATCACCGTGCATCAAATTAACGACCACCTCAGCGAAGTGACCGTGCAGGATAGCGGCGGTAACACGCTGTCCGATTCCGTGGCAAATGCTTTATTGAAATCGATCACCGATGGTATCAATGAGGATGAATCTGCAGATGCAACCGAGCAGAATGACCAGGAATCGCCCGGCACGAAGGAATAGAATTCTTTCGAACTATGATCGGAACCCGTTTGAACCGATAGATGATCAATCCGAGATTTCCCGATCAATTCTGAAATCGCTTTACCACTAATTTCAAAATGACCATGTTGATCTTACCTGGAACGCCAGCCCTTTCGCCATTTCGCATAGAAAAATTACTCAGCCGCTTGCGGGCATCGGATAGCCGCATTCTAAGCGTGGATGCCGGTTTTGTGCATTTCGTTCAGCTTAACGGCCAACTGAGCGTTGATGAAACCGCCATGTTGAGGCGTTTGCTGGATTACGGCAGCGGGACTTCGGCAAGCGGATCCGCCGATGGCGTCAAACTGCGGGTGGTTCCGCGCCTGGGCACCATATCGCCCTGGTCCAGCAAGGCAACCGAAATCGCCGAGCGTTGCGGTTTGGCGGCGGTCAAACGCATAGAGCGCGGTATCGAATATCGCATCGACGCCGAGGCCGAACTGGGTAGCGACGATCTGCATAAGTTGAGCGCCTTGCTGCACGACCGCATGACCCAGCAAGTGGTTTTCGACGCAGCCGAGCCGGACTTGTTCGCCGAACACGAGCCCAAACCGCTGCAGACCGTGGCCATCGTCGAGCGTGGCCGCGATGCGCTGGTGGCAGCCAACACCGAACTGGGCCTGGCCTTGTCTGCCGACGAGATCGACTATTTGACCGAGAGTTTCGTGCAACTGGGCCGCAATCCGACCGACGTCGAGCTGATGATGTTCGCCCAGGCCAACTCCGAACATTGCCGACATAAAATCTTCAACGCCAGCTGGACCATAGACGGCGAGGAACAGGCCAAATCCTTGTTCCAAATGATACGCAACACCTACAACGAAAACCCGCACAACATACTATCGGCGTACAAAGACAACGCTTCCGTGATGAAAGGGCCGACGGCCCGGGTCTTCATTCGCGACGCCGATACCCGCGAATACGCCTATGTCGAAGAGGAAGCTCACATCCTGATGAAGGTGGAAACCCACAATCATCCGACCGCGATTTCGCCGCATCCGGGGGCGGCGACGGGTTCCGGCGGCGAAATCCGCGACGAAGGCGCGACCGGACGCGGCTCGGCGACCAAGGCCGGCCTGACCGGCTTCAGCGTGTCGCATTTGAAAATTCCCGGTTTCGAGCAGCCTTGGGAAGCCGATTACGGCAAGCCGGACCGCATCGCTTCGGCGCTGGACATCATGTTGGAAGGGCCGATCGGCGGCGCGGCCTTCAACAACGAATTCGGCCGGCCCAATATCGCCGGTTATTTTCGTAGTTTTGAACAAGCAGCGGAAAGCGGAGAAATTAACCAGTATCGCGGTTACCACAAACCGATCATGATCGCCGGCGGCATGGGCAACATCCGGCCGATGCTGGTCGAGAAGCAACCGATTCCGGCCGGCGCGCTGATCGTGATCCTGGGCGGACCGGCCATGCTGATCGGCCTGGGCGGCGGCGCGGCTTCGTCGCAGACCTCGGGCGAAAGCGCGGCCGAGCTGGATTTCGCTTCGGTGCAACGGGAAAACCCGGAAATGGAGCGGCGTTGCCAGGAAGTCATCAACCACTGCAACTCGCTGGGCGAAAACACGCCCATCATTTCGATACACGACATCGGCGCCGGCGGTTTGTCCAACGCGGTGCCTGAGATCATTCACGATTGCGAGCGCGGCGGCCGTTTCGAGCTGCGCAAGGTGCAAAATGCCGACAAAGGCATGTCGCCGATGCAAATCTGGTGCAACGAGGCGCAAGAGCGCTACGTCGTGGCGATCAAACCGGAATCATTGGAACTGTTCGAAGCTTTCTGTAAACGCGAGCATTGCTTGTATGCGGTGATCGGCCAAGCCACCGATGACCAACATTTGACCTTGAGCGACGAATGGCTTGGGGGAGAGCCGGTCGATCTGCCGATGTCGGTGCTGTTCGGCAAACCGCCGAAGATGCACCGCGACGTAGAGCACATCTCTAAAATTTTGCCTGCCTTGCAACTGGATAAAGTCGAATTGGCCGAAGCGGTCAAGCGAGTGTTGGCTTTCCCGGCCGTGGCCGACAAAAGTTTTTTGATCCATATCGGCGACCGCTCGGTGACCGGTTCGGTTGCGCGCGACCAATTGGTCGGCCCGTGGCAGGTGCCGGTGGCCGACGTCGGCGTCACCGCATCCGGTTTTCACGCCTATAGCGGCGAAGCGATGGCGATGGGCGAACGCACCCCGCTAGCATTGATCGACGGACCGGCCTCCGGCCGCATGGCGATCGGCGAGGCGCTGACCAATTTGGCGGCGGCCCGTGTCGGCCGATTGAACGACGTCAAACTGTCTGCGAACTGGATGGCGGCATGCGGCAGTCCCGGCGAAGATGCGATCTTGTTCGATACCGTCAAGGCGGTCGGCATGGAGTTGTGCCCGGAATTGGGTATCGCGATCCCGGTCGGCAAAGATTCCTTATCGATGAAAACCGTCTGGAAGGACGGCGGCGCCGACAAGCAGATGACGGCGCCGCTGTCGTTGATCATCACGGCTTTCGCCCCAGTGCTGGACGTGCGCAAGACCTTGACGCCGGAATTAAAAAACGCGGCAACCGTTCCCGACAATTTGCCGCATTCCCCAGGTCCTTGCGGGTCGGACGACAGCGTGTTGTTGCTGATCGACCTGGGGCAGGGCAAAAACCGTCTCGGCGGTTCGGTGCTGGCCCAGGTTTACAATCAACTCGGCAACGAAGCGCCGGATCTGGACGACCCGGTCTTGTTGAAATCCTTCTTCAACACCATACAAAACCTGAGCGACAAAGGTCTGATACTGGCCTACCACGACCGTTCCGACGGCGGCTTGCTGGCCAGCGTGGCGGAAATGCTGTTCGCGGGACGCAGGGGCGTCGATCTGGATATTTCCGATTTGACGGGCGATCCCTTGTCCGTGCTGTTCAACGAAGAGTTGGGCGCGGTGCTGCAAATCAAGAATAACGAACTGCATCACGTCGCCCGGTTATTGGATGAAGCCGGTCTGGACGATTGCTCGCATGTGGTCGGCCGGGTCGTCAATGGCCAACAGCTGCGGATTTTCAAAGCCGGACGCGAGTTATTCAGCGCCGGCCGCGCCGAATTGCAGCAAACCTGGTCCGAAGTCAGCTACCGGATGCAAGCGCTGCGCGACAACCCGGATTGCGCCCGCCAGCAGTTCGAACGCATCGCCGACGACAAGGATCCGGGCTTGTCGGTTTCTCTCAGTTTCGATGTCGACGAAGATATTTGCGCCCGATTTGCCGATGCCGCGCGCCCGAAAGTGGCTATTCTGCGCGAGCAGGGCGTCAACGGCCACGTCGAGATGGCGGCGGCTTTCGACCGGGCCGGTTTTCTAGCCATCGACGTGCATATGACCGACATCATCTCGGGACGCGTATCGCTGGCGGAGTTCAGCGGTTTGGCGGCTTGCGGCGGCTTTTCGTACGGCGACGTGCTGGGCGCCGGCGGCGGCTGGGCCAAATCGATCTTGTTCAACGCCAAGGCCCGCGACGAGTTCGCCGCATTTTTCGCTCGCCAAGACACCTTCGGCCTGGGCGTCTGCAACGGCTGCCAGATGATGTCGGGATTGAAAGACATCATTCCCGGCGCCGAACATTGGCCGGCCTTCAAACGCAATCTGTCCGAGCAGTTCGAAGCCAGGGTCGCGATGGTCAAAGTGCAGGATTCGCCGTCCATTTTCTTCGCCGGCATGGCCGGCTCGATGTTGCCGGTGGTCGTCGCGCACGGCGAAGGCCGCGCCGAGTTCGGTGACCAAGATCCGTTAAACGCACCGGTTGCGTTAAGCTATGTGGACAATTACGGCAAGGAAACCGAAGCCTTTCCGGCCAATCCGAACGGATCGCCGTTAGGCATTACCGGCCTGACCACCACGGACGGCCGCTTCACGATCATGATGCCGCACCCCGAGCGTTGCTTCCGGACGGTGCAAAATTCCTGGCATCCCGATGACTGGTCGGAAAACGCGGCTTGGCTTAGAATGTTCAGGAATGCCAGAGCATGGGTAGGCTAAACGATTTTGGCGCCGGTTAGCCTCGGTTGCGGCCGGTTGTCAGTCAGGTCATCGCAGGCCGGAATGCGGTGGCTCGATAACATGCCGAATTCTTTCAGTCATTAAGGCCTAGCCGGGCGTTGAGCTTGAGCTGCACTGTCAAGTGTTTTTTGAAATAGCGCATGAACTTTGGATTATAGTCATTCCGCTTGCCGGGTAAGCCCGATAGGTTTGAAGCTAGCCCTAATTAACGGCAATGCGCTGGAAAACTCCTTTGGTCGAACTGTAAGCTGTAACGTTGTGTACAGATATGAAAGAGACCCTCCATCTGCGCATATCGAATCACCATTTATGAGGCGGACTTATGGCAGTTGATCTAAACCCGGATGACCTATCCAAACTAGCGGATACCAATCGTATTTCCAAGCTAACCGACACCGCAATAGCGCAACAATCATGTAGCCGGATATACGCGCGGAACAGGCGTTACTCGTGAAATTTCAAATCGTTATGACATTCAACGACAACACTCAAAGCGATTGATTTATTTAGTGTATTTCGTGCTTTTCGTGGACTACTGCCGTTTTTAGGTTAATCGCTTGGCGATTACCTTAAAGCCATGTGTTATTGTTCGAACCGTCGCCTGAATCCACCGCATTTTTATGACAATTGATCACGCAACAGCGCTAAATCTGGCCGCAAGCGGCCATTGGGTCGAGGCGCACGAAATGGTACAGCCGTTTTCCGATGAACTGTCTTGCTTAATTCATGCGTATCTGCATCGGATTGAGGGTGATTTGAGCAATGCCGACTACTGGTATAGGCGAGCAGGAGCAGTGATGCCGGATAACACATTGGAGCAGGAGTTGCGGAGATTACAAGAGATGATACATTCGGCGCGGTAACGCGGTTTGGCCTCCGTTTCGCATCGAATAACGCGATATTCCGGTTTGTGCGAGCCATCGGCGGTCAGTCTGCATTTATTCGCTCGAATCCGCCGGCTGCGTAAAATTTAAATCAGCGCCGCAATCCCGGCAGTATTTTTGATCGTCAGCGACCGCGACACCGCATTCCGGGCAATAACGCGACTCGGGCATTTTGTGTCCGCATTTGTCGCAAAAGTGCGCTTTGGAAGAAACCTCCGCTTTGCAATTGCTGCAAATGCTTTTGCGAGCTTGAAGTTGTTTGGAGACCGCATCGCCGAGTTGGTCGAGGCTAATGGCTAGGTGGCTTGCATATTCGTAAGCTTTGATTACCAACCAGACGCTGACCGCGACGATCAGCAAAATCGCGCTGCCGAAGTAGATCGATTTACCGGTATGGCTGACGAAAGGGGCCAATAATTGCCAGATCAAATCCTGAATCAATATCACCATAACCAGTATGGCTAACGGATTAGCAATGCCTCTTAGAAAATGCACAAAAGCGCCTTTCTTCGGGAGTGATTCAATCGTAAATCGCGCAAAGAAATAGAACATATATAGCGCGGAAATCTCCGTTACAAACCAGACGGCGTCTCCGGCTTTGATGGTATGGAATAGCACCAGTTTCTGCATGACGGAAAGCATGGAAACCAGCTTTCCGAGCAGCAGCACAATCAACAACGTAACTAACAGCCGCACGGCTTGGTGCCAAGGCTTGTTTGGCGAAACGATCAGGTCGAACATATAACCTCCAGCTTTGCGTTTGGGCCGGTCGCCGGGAAAGGACGCAAGTATTTGACATTTCAGTCGGTTTTAAAGTCGCCTGAAATAAACTCGCCTAAAAGATGACTTCGTCAAATCCAGCGCCGGGCGTTAGCACTTGTAGCCTTTTTATCTGATTCAGCTCGATTTGCTGTTTTTGCCCGGTGTCCATGACAAGATATTCGCGCTTCTCCGCATCGGTCTTGGTATCCAAGGCTTTGCCCTCCAGCACGTCTTGATTTCTCAGGATTAATCTAAGCCGATAGCCGTACAGGCAGGCGATCTCAATGTAATCGTGTAACTCGCAGGAAATAGAACATCGGTTCATGTAGACCTCCATTCGCAACTCGCGGCGCTCAACCACTTTCACCGGATACCGGTTGCATGATAACGCGGTTTGGGCGGTGTTATCAGAAAACAGATGCCGAAACAGATTAGGCTCGATAGAGTCAGCCAGTTGAAAGTTTTTGCCAGCGCGCGCAAGCGGGGATTGGCTTTTTTGACGATTTTAAAATCGTCGACATAAATTGTTTCGCAAGCGCCTTGTCCGGTATCTTCACGAGTAACGCTGGTTCCGCGCGTATATCCGGCCGCATGGTTGACGTATTCCGCTAATATTCCCTTGATGTGGATAAGATCGCCCGTTTCGGCCTGCATCAACGCTTTTTTAACGGCGTCGTAATTTGCGACAATGTGATTGTTTGACAGCGCATTCATCTTAAATGCCGCACCGGTCGCTTGATCAGGCCACGCCGCCCAGCAAGTCCAACTGTCGCTTCGAAACTTCATGTTTTTGTAAATACCTGATTCGACGTTTTTTCCCCATATTACACATAAATCGCGTACGTTAATAAAATCCTGCCATCGTTTGTAATGCCAGATATTAGTCAATTCGTCCGCATCGCTGTAACTGACGACGACACCTTGCAAATCGTAATCGAATTTGGGGTGAATGGTGTACTTCAGCCGGTTGGCTTCAATGGAAAAAGATTCCCTGTCCGTTTCCGATTGAACCGGGGGCGACAATAAACTCATATCGTAATAGTCCGGCTCGGGCCAATCGTCTTTGTAAAAATGTAAAACGCCCGCTACTGAGGCGCAGACGATAAATGACCATTTGAATAAATTTTCGAACATCCTATCCACAGTTGATAGTGGCTGCAGATCGCCATTTTAACGTTTGGGCGAACAATCGGCAGCATAATCGAGGCGCCGAACCGGGATATTTGCAACTTTTGTTTTTAACAGCGAAAAATTACGGCTTTTAACGCAAACGGGTTGTCGTTTCGGTTGATCCGGCAAATGTTAACCGTTACAAGAACTTGAATGTCTGTTTATTTTCGCTTGTACCCAGCACAAACTACCGTAATATGACCGCTTTGCGTATATTGTGTTCGGCATTTGAAAAATGCCGAGTAAGCTTAACTCGGATATTAAAACTTACATTTCGATGCCTAAAGGCTATGCTTAAATCAAACGGTAACAATCGTTCGTACCTAGCGCAGACTAATCTCGATGCTAGTGATTTTCGGCACTTTCTGTCGAGGAATTTCGTTGCGCGAATGGCAAATCCAAGCATGACTCAATAAAGTTATTAGGGTGAAATATGGCGTTAGCGTACAACACTCAAAAAAAAGGAAACCTTGAGTGCTGTCTACTAGGCGTAACGATAATGTTTTTGCTTTCTTGGTTAGGAACCGCGACCGCGTCCTCGCCGATATTCACCCAACAAGAACGGATATGGTTGAAGGCGCATCCCACCATAAGGGTCGGGGTCATGGAAGCCTGGCCGCCTTTGGATTTTGTGGACGAACGAGGTAAGGCACGAGGTATCGGGGTCGATCTCGTTAAACGCCTCAATCTTTATTTAAACGGGGCATTGGAAGTCGTACCCGGTTCCTGGCCGCAACTTCAAAATCAGGTAAAGTCGGGACAGCTCGATGCCTTATTGGACATTACCCCACGCCCCGAACGGGAAGACCAGTTCGAATTTACCTCCCCCTATCTTGAGATACCTCATGTCATCGTCGCGCCAAAACGCGGAGTTTGGCTGGAATCGGAATCGGCATTGCATGGAAAACGCCTGGCACTTGAGCGAGGATTCGGCAATGTTGCTTATTTCCGGCAAAATTTTCCGGATGTAAAAGTCATAGAGTATGCCAATACGGCCGAAGCGCTTGAGGCGGTAGCACTCGGACATGCGGATGCCTATGCCGGTAACCGCGCAGTAGCGATCTATTTAATGGAACAACATGTACTGGTCAATCTTAAAGTACATGGGCGTTTGCGGAAAAAAGGTCCCATACTGGCGATAGGGGTTAAAAAGGGTCAGACCACACTGAAGAACATTCTTCAACGCGCCTTGGATGCCGTCGGCGAGGACGGCATGCATCAAATACTCAGCCGGTGGGTGGATGGAAATGAAGAGGTGCAAGAAAGTCTGATTTTAAGCGCGGAAGAAAAAGCCTGGCTGGCGCAAAATCCCGGACCGTTCAAAGTAGGCGCCGAATCGGATTGGCCGCCGTACGACTTCGTCCATGACGGGGTCGTATCCGGTTATTCAAACGATTTATTACGTCTGGCGGCCGCGAAAGTCGGACTTCAATTGGACTTCGTTCAAGGCTATACCTGGACAGAGCTGGTTCGGCAATTCGATGCCGGCGAGTTGGATATCTTGCCCGCTATCTACAGTACGCCGGAGCGGCGAAAACAATATGCATTAACTCCGGCTTATATCGCAAATCCTACCGTGTTGGTCGTGCGTAACGGCGATTCCGCCCAACGACTTCATGATATGGAAGGACGCCGGGTTGCAGTGATCGAAACCTATTCGATAACCAAGTTAATGGCCAAGCGCTACCCGAAAATTTTGCAATATCGGGTTGCGAATGTCGTAGACGCCCTGAAAGCGGTTTCGTTCGGCCAAGCCGACGGCTTTATCGAGAGTTTTGCCGTAATCAATTATGTGTTACGAACCAACGCGATGCCGAACCTCAAGGTCGCCGGCGAGGTTCCGTTGCTGACCAAGGACGAGACCACGCTGCACATGGCGGTGACACGCAAACGGCCTATGCTGTTGCGTGTGCTTGGCTTAGGCTTAGCGGCCGTTTCGCCGGAGCAACGTAACGCGCTTTACCGAAAATGGCTGCTAGCGGTGGATGACATTCGACCCGAACGCCTTGCGGATCGTAGACTTCGAACCTTGACTCCGGAGGAATCAGGCTGGCTGAGTCGGCATAAAACCTTGCGCTTGGGTATCGATCCGGTATGGCCGCCATTTGAGTTTGTCGATCAACAAGGGCGTTACAGCGGCATTTCCGCCGGTTTTATAAGCGAAGTCGAAAAACGTCTGGACGTTACGATGCTTGCAGAAGAGAAAGCTCTTCGGAACGAAGTGTTGGAGAAAGTCGCTAGAAAGGAGCTCGATATTTTACCTATGGCGTCGCCCTCGGAGGCACGTCGTCGATATTTGTTGTTTTCCGAACCTTATATTACATTTCCGGCCATACTCGTCACTCGCAAGGATGCCGACTATATCAGCGGCTTGCGCGATTTGGCGGGCCGGCGAGTCGGTGCGGTCCGCGGTTATATTACGCACGAAGGTTTAGTCCGCGATCATCCGGAAATACGGAACGCGCCCTTTGACTCTGTCGTGGAAGTGTTGAAGGCGATTGACCAAAGGCGAATAGATGCGGGTTTATTGAATCTGGCCGCTGCGACGCATGAAATCGAACGGCTGGGCTTGGATAGCCTCAAGGTGGCCGCGTCCACCGAATATAGCTTTGAATTGGCAATGGCGGTACGCAAAGACTGGCCGGAACTCGTACCGATCTTAAATAAGGCGCTGGCGGATATTGACGAACCGACACGTACTGCAATTAAGAATCGTTGGATTAACGTACACTACGCGTTTGGTTTGGATTGGCATAGCGCACTGGTCTGGGGCGGTAGTGCGGCGGTTTTGCTGATCAGCTTGCTCGCAATCGTTTCCGTTTGGAATCGGCAGCTTAATCGTAAGGTAAGCGAACGCGAGAAAATTCTTAACAAACAAGCCCACGATTTACGCAAGCGAGTTGAGGAACAAACCTGTCTTTACGGCTTTTCTTCTTTGCTGGAGCAACGCGGTTTGCCGTTAGAACTGCTGTTTGCGCGTGCGGTTGCAATCCTGCCGAAAGGCTGGCGGTTTCCTGAGATTACCCGCGCCAAGATTAGCTTTGGTGATTTATCGGTCCAATCCAAGGGATTTAGCCGTACCGAATGGATTCAAACCGCGGTATTCAACGTACGAGGCGACCAAGTCGGCTCAATCGAAGTGGTGCTCCTCGAATATGGTCCGGAGAAGACCGGCCCCCCTTTTCTGACTGAAGAACGTGCGTTGATCGAAGAATTGTCCAAGCAATTGGGGCGGGCGATCGAAAGGCGGTTGGACGATGAGGACTTGCGTTCCTATAGCGCCAGTATAGAGCGGCGGGCGGACCTGGTGTTGGAAGCGGTCACCCAGGGAATAATGGGTATTGATACAGACGGCTTAGTCACTTTTGTAAATGGGGCGGCGGCGGCCATGTTGGGATATGAAGTCGACGAAATCGTCGGCCGCCAAATTCATAAAATGATACGCAGACTGCATCAAAACGAACAGGAGACCGGGTCCGATCGCTGTCCTTTATATTCGACTATTCGAGACGGAAAAGCCCGCGCAGCCAGCAATGAATTCTTGTTGGACAAGGTCGGACGCCCTTTTCCTGTCGAATATAGCGCGGTACCCATATGGCAAGACGATCAACTCGCCGGTGCCGTGATAATGTTTCAGGATATTACCGAGCGGTTGGCTCAAGAAGCTTTGCTGAAAGCCAGGGAAAAACAGTTCCGTACGCTGATCGAGTCGGCTCCTGATCCGATGGTGATTGCCGATAGCCGGGGAATCGTGACTATGGTCAATCGCCGAACCGAGGAAGTGTTCGGTTACAGTCGAACCGAGGTGATCGGTCAGCTTATCGAGATATTGGTGCCTGACCGCTTACAACAAAAACTCGACGTCGATCATCAGGAATATTTACTGGATCCATACGGGGATTTAGCTCGCAATTTGGAAGGAAGAGAGCTATTGGCCGTGACCAAGTCCGGAAGGGAGTTTCCGGTAGAGGTAAGTCTAAGCCCTATCGAAACCGAAAACGGCGTGTTGATTGCCAGTTCCTTGCGAGACGTAAGTGAACGAAAACGGATACGGGAAATCATTGCAAACGAACGCGAGCAACTGCAAATGATCCTGGATTCCAGTCCGATAGGCGTAGCGTTTTCCAATAAAGAAGGTATTTTCAAATTTACCAACCCGAAATTCATGGAGATGTTCGACGTAACGGTAGGCGGCCGGGCGCCTGATATCTACGTAGACCCGCAAGACAGGGCCTCTATGTTGTCAGAGCTGGCAACGAACGGCCGATTGGATAACTACGAGTTACAGATGATAGGTCGCAACCGGCAACTGAGGGATATGTTGGCCAGTTATGCGCCGCTGGTTTATCGGGGCGAGGAAGGCATTCTTGGTTGGGTGCTGGATATTACCGATCGTAAGAACGCGGAAAACGAGGTTAGGCGTATCAATTTCATGAGCGATTCCGCCCTGGATTTAACTCGATCGGGTTATTGGCATATCGATTATGCGGATTCCGATTACCTAATCAGCTCGGAACGCGCGGTAGCGATATTTGGCGAAGAGTACAAGCCGGGGTTTCGCTATCATTTGATGGATGAATGGTATAGCCGCATTGCTGAAATAGATGCCGAGGTCGCCGCACAAGCTTATGCGGAATACAAGAATACATTGGAAGGCAAAAACTCGCGATACGATGTGGCTTTTCCGTACAAGCGCCCTTGCGACGGACGGATCGTTTGGCTTCACGCCATCGGAACCGTCATTAGTGACGATGGCAATCAAGCGCTTTATATGTATGGGGTTGTGCAAGATGTGACTGAACAAAAGGCAGCTGAAGAAGCCGTTATAAAAGCCAAGGAAATAGCGGAAGAAGCGACCAAAGCCAAGAGCGACTTTTTAGCCAATATGAGCCATGAGATCCGGACGCCGATGAATGCGATCATCGGCCTGTCGTATTTGGTGTTACAGACTGATCTCAATCGTAAGCAACGCAACTATATCGAAAAACTTAATCGCTCGGCAGAGGCCTTGCTCGGGATTATTAACGATATCCTGGATTTTTCTAAGATCGAGGCGGGCAAACTCAACATCGAATCGATCGATTTTCAGCTTGAGGATGTATTCGAAAATCTTGCCAATTTGGTCGGGCTAAGCGCCCAGGCAAAAGGGGTAGAGTTGATGTTCGATCTGCCGGCGGAATTGCCGACGGCATTAGTCGGCGATCCGCTGCGATTAGGACAAATTTTAATCAATCTGGGCAATAACGCGGTCAAATTTACCTTTCAGGGTGAAATTGTCATCTCGGCCGGCGTGTTGGAACAAGACAACGACCGGGTGAAATTGCTCTTTTCGGTTCGCGACACCGGTATCGGTATGAGCGCCGAACATCAAGCAAAGCTGTTTCAGTCGTTTAGCCAGGCTGATAGTTCAACGACCCGGAAATTCGGCGGTACCGGTCTCGGTTTGGCCATTTGCAATAAATTGACTCAATTGATGGGCGGGGAAATTTGGGCGGAAAGCGAAGAGGGCGTCGGCAGTACGTTTTGCTTTTCCGCCCGGTTCCGCAAACAGGCAAGTGAGGTTTCGCCGCACCGTCCGATGAGGGCCGAATTCGAATCGTTGCGGGCATTAGTGGTCGATGACAACAGCTCGGCGCGCGACATATTGACCGGTATGCTGACTGCCTTGGGAGTCAAGGTCGATCAGGCCGATAACGGTGAAACCGCATTAGAACAAATCGGTCAAACTCACGATAGTAATCCTTACCAATTGTTGCTTATCGATTGGAAAATGCCGGGCATGGACGGCATAGAGACGGTCCGTGCCGTCCAGCGCAATCAGGTGCTTATGAATTTGCCGGCCGTTGTCATGGTGACTGCCTATGGCCGTGAACAGGCGAGGCAGTCGGCGCAGCGAGTCGAAGCCGAGATTAGAGAGTTTCTGACTAAGCCTGTAACGACCGCATCGCTTCTGAACGCCGTCAGGTCGGCGCTGAATGTTAAAGACAGTTATCTGCCGCAGAGTGATTCGCCAATAAAAGCCGCAAATGCGGATATTGCCAAGCTCAAAGGCGCACGGTTGCTGCTGGTCGAAGATAACGAGATTAACTTGGAAGTTGCAAAAGAGTTATTGACCTCGAACGGGTTAATAATCGAAGTCGCCTATAACGGAAAGCAGGCGTTGGAAAAACTGGCGCAACAAAAATTCGACGGGGTACTTATGGATTGCCAGATGCCGGTTATGGACGGTTACGAGGCGACCAGACAGATACGCAAGCAAGCGCAACTCCGGGATTTACCGGTATTGGCCATGACGGCAAACGCAATGGCCGGCGAAAGAGAGAAGGTGATCGAGGTCGGAATGAATGACCATATCGCTAAACCGGTCGATGTCGATGAAATTTTTCATACCTTGGCCAAGTGGATAGTCCCATCGGCCCTGTCAGGCGCTGAAACTGTTACAAGCGAAGGAAGCCATGGAACACACGACCCTATCGATAACGAGACCGGTACGGTCTGTGAAAGCGATCAACATCGCGACAAACTGCCGGGCAATCTGATTCGGCGTTATTCCGATTTCCCCGAACGGTTCGAGTCTCTTATCTCAAACGGCGAATGGGACGGAGCGAAATTCTTAGCTCAAAACCTTAAACAAGCGGCGGACGCTATTCATGCAGAGTCCTTAATTGACATCAGCGAAAGGCTAGTACTGCAAGCGCAACAACATCGTGTCGAGCCTGAAACGGTAATGTCGGCCCGGCATGAATTGGTGCAATTGCTTGCATCGTTCGAGACCTTAACTGAAACCGAAATTGAGGAAAGCGATGCTCATGCGTATCAAAAAATTCTTCTGATGTTGGACAAACTGGCAGACCAATTGCGAAATTACGATACGGCGTCGCAGGAGACGCTGGAAAAACATTACGAATTACTTTGCTCTGCCGGATTCCAATCGTTTCTCAATCCGTTAGAGAAATCGATGCAGGCCTACGACTACGATGCGGCCGTGGATATTTTATGGCAAATGCATGCGCAAATCGTAACGAAACAAAAAGCAATCAACAGGCTACGGCGCCTAGTGTGACCAGAGCACTTAAGTTAATCGACTATAATCAGACAGACCGAACCGGTCGTTTACTTTAATTCATACAGTCCGCTATCGCCTATGGATCGATTTTGGTTTTAACGTTTCAATGGCATTGAACGGGATTCAGCGATTCGGATATCGACCGGCGGCGTAAACCCGAACGTACGACAGGAAACGGCGTCAAAATTTGATAAATCTGCACGCATTGAAATCTGAATGAAAAATGAACAACCCAAATTAAGAGTCAAGGCGCTGTCATTCAAAACGAAATTAATTGCGTTGACTGTGTTGGTTTGCATGGTTGCGTTGATGGTGGAGACCATTGGTTTTGTAGTTAACGATCATTATCGAATCAGGGAAGAGTTGGCCAGCGATATCAGATCGCTTGCCCGTGTGATTGCCGATCGTAGCACCGCCGCTTTGGCGTTTGACGACGAAAAAGCGGCTACCGATTCGCTCGATTCCCTTGCCATTAAAAAGTCTGTCGTGTCGGCGGCGATCTACGATGACGGCGGAAACGTATTCGCCAAATATGATAAATCGTCAGAAGACGCTTCCGATTTTCCCGACGACCTGAGTAGTGAAGTGGTGCGTTTCGAAGATGATTACCTAACTGTCATCGAACCGGTTGTGCTTGACGATCAAATGTTGGGTATCGTGTTTATTCGCGCCAGTCTGAACGAAATACGCGAGCTGTCGTTGCGTTTGGCCTTTTCTTCATTTTTGCTGATGATATTCGCGAGCGTGATCAGCTACTTTTTAGCCGTCCGCATACAACGCATTCTATCCGCGCCGCTCGATCACTTAACCAATATCGCCTCTTTGATTTCCACCGAAAAAGACTTTTCGATTCGTGCCAGACAGGAAAGCGATGATGAGTTTGGAACCCTGGTTCAGGCCTTCAATGAAATGTTGATGACGATAGAGGCGCGTGACCGCGAATTGATCGACATCAATCAAAAATTGAATGACCACAAGCAACAATTGGAAACCTACAATGAAGAACTGGAATCCCGAGTCAAGGCCCGTACGACCGAATTGGCGGAAAGCAACGAACAGCTGATCCAATTGGCTTCACTGGCAAACGAGGCGCGGGAGGCGGCGGAGGAGGCGACCAGGGCCAAAAGTGATTTCCTTGCGAATATGAGCCACGAAATTCGCACGCCTATGAATGCGATCATCGGCATGTCTCACCTGGCGCTACAGACCGATCTCAACCGAAAGCAGCGCAATTACATCGAAAAAGTCAATCGATCGGCGGTGGCATTGCTCGGCATCCTGAACGACATTCTCGATTTTTCCAAAATCGAGGCCGGCAAGCTGGACATCGAAAAGATTAATTTTCGCTTGGAGGACGTGTTCGACAATTTAGCGAACATAGTCGGGCTAAAAGCCGAGGAGAAAGGTTTGGAGCTGATGTTCGATTTGCCGGACGAATTACCGACCGCGCTGGTAGGCGACCCTTTGCGCTTGAGTCAGATTCTGGTGAACTTGGGTAACAACGCGGTCAAGTTCACCGAACACGGTGAAATTGTGGTTTCCGTGAAAATCGTCGATCAGGATGTCGACTGGATAAAGCTCCAATTCGCGATACAGGATACCGGTATCGGGATGAGTCCGGACGAAAAAAAGAAACTATTTAAATCGTTCACCCAAGCGGATAGTTCGACGACGCGGAGGTTCGGCGGCACCGGACTTGGATTGGTCATCTGTAAGAAACTCGCGGAACTGATGAAAGGGCGCATTTGGAGTGAAAGCCGCCTTGGGATCGGAAGTACGTTCTATTTTACTTCGACGTTTAGCAAGCAGCTTGGAGCGGTTTCCGACCGTTTGCCGAAAGTCGCGGATCTTGGAGCATTGCGTGTCTTGGTGGTGGACGATAATGCCGCGGCGCGTGAAATTCTCAGTCATATGTTGACTAGCCTCGGACTTAGAGTCGATCAAGCGGACACCGGCGAAAAGGCTTTGGCGCTGCTGAAGCAAGCGGCGGCTATCGATCCTTATGAGTTAGTATTGATGGATTGGAAAATGCCGGGAACCGACGGTGTGCAAACCATTCAAGCAATTGAAACGAATACGAAACAAGCTCAGGTGCCGATGGTGATCATGGTCACGGCTTACGGACGTGACGAGGCCAAACACGCGGCCAACGATATTGACGTCAAAGGCTTTCTGACTAAACCCGTTACACGGTCCGCGTTGCTCAATGCCATCTTGGTCGCACTGGGGCGCCAAGAGGCTAATAAGACGCGCGATATGGTACGGCAAGAGGCCGAAGCGGCGGACATAGCCAAACTGAGGGGGGCTAAAATCTTGTTGGTAGAAGACAATGAGATCAATCTAGAACTTGCTCGCGAACTCCTCAGCGTTAACGGCTTATCCGTTGAAGTCGCCAGAGACGGTAAGCAAGCTTTGCTGTGCTTGGAGAAGGAAGATTTTGACGGCGTATTGATGGATTGCCAAATGCCGGTGATGGATGGCTACGAAGCCACTCGCCGCTTACGCAGTCAAGAAAAGCACAAAGCTTTGCCTGTGCTGGCGATGACTGCGAATGCGATGGCCGGGGATAAGGAAAAAGTACTAACGGCAGGAATGAACGACCATATCGCCAAGCCAATCAACGTATACGAAATGTTTCATATTATGGCGAAGTGGATTACACCATCGCAGCCGACGACTCAGGAATATACCGAAGATCCGGAACGACATTCCGAGATAGCGTTCCCGGCCTTTGATGGAATTAATACTCATGAAGCGCTTGTGCGTATACGGGATAACCAGAAACTTTATATCAAACTATTGACCCGATTATCCGAGGACTATATCGATTTCACGGAGCAATTCGAATCGGCGACTGAGGCCGACAATTGGGAGTTAGCTGAGCGTTTAGTGCATAACCTCAAGGGCATAGCCGGTAATTTAGGCGCGGCCGCGCTTCAGGTCGCTTGCGAGGATCTCGAGGCTCAAACCATTACCCGATCGGCAGGGGCGGCGGCTATCGAGACCGTTCGCGAAGAGCTTGAACGTGTCATTGCGGCCGTTTCCGTCATGAATAGGATTCAGGCCGGATCGACCGAAGAAACGGCGGCGGGCATTCCGATCAATGAGGTGTTGGATAAGTTGTCTGAACAGATCAGTCAATACGATACGGCGGCGCTAGAGACGCTTGATAGACATTACCGCTTCTTATCGGCCGGGCAATTAAAATCCTACTTCAAGCTGTTGGAAAAGTCGCTGCAGGCGTATGACTTTGAAGCCGCCGCCGCCGCTCTGGCTAAAATGCGCACTTTTCTTGACGGTTAAGCGATGATCCGACCTGTTTGTGGAGTCGACTATACTTGGACCCGACTTGGTCCAAGACAACACCTCGGTCCGGATGCATTCAAACCTAGTCAAGCAGCGTGAAACCAAAAAGAAAGCATTACCCGGAACCTCGGCGTCCTCGGACCAAGGTCGGACGCTGCATGGGGCGGATCACGGGTTATGGCCAAACGGATTTGATGCCGGCGCAGGACTTAAAGCCGCGGCGATGCGCTTAGACCGAGCAACGAACAGCTTTTGGCCGCTCAAGCGAGGGCCGCAAGCGACCGGTGAAAACACCTTATTTCCGAGCGAGCGGGGTTTGCAAATGGATCATCCTTTATCAAGTGGGAGAAGGGATAATGGCAGATACAAAACCAACAGTGCTGGTGATCGATGACAAGCCTGAGAACATCGATGTATTGGTTGGAACACTCAAACACGATTACAACGTCAAGGCGGCCATTAGCGGTGAAATGGGCCTTAAAGTAGTCCGGGCCGGGCCTCCCGATATCATATTGCTGGACATCATGATGCCGGGCATTGACGGCTATGAAGTCTGCCGGCGCCTCAAGGCCGATTACACGACCAGGCATATTCCGATTATCTTCATTACCGCGAAAATTAGCGTGGAAGATGAGCTGAAAGGGCTGGAACTGGGAGCGGTTGATTACATTGCCAAGCCGATAAGCCCGCCGATCTTGCAAGCCAGAGTGAGAACGCAGCTTGCTTTGTACGACCAAAATAAGGAGCTCGATAGAAAAGTCAGAGTCCAGACAAAACAACTGCATGAGACTCGATTACAAATTATTCAACGCTTAGGCCGCGCCGCGGAATATAAGGATAACGAGACCGGGTTGCACGTTATCCGTATGAGTTATTACGCCCGTATTCTCGGTCTGGCCGCCGGCATGAGTGAGGATCAAGCCGACATGTTGATGAACGCCGCGCCGATGCACGACATCGGCAAAATTGGTATACCGGACAGTATATTAAAAAAACCGGGCAAGCTGGATCCGCATGAATATAAGGTCATGGAGATGCATTGTGAAATCGGCGCGCAGATCATCGGCGATGACGAATCGGAATTGTTGCAGTTGGCCAAAATAGTCGCGCTGACTCACCATGAAAAATGGAACGGAAAAGGCTATCCCAAAAATTTAAAGGGGGAAGAAATACCCAGAGTCGGCCGTATCGTAGCCATCGCCGACGTGTTTGACGCCTTAACCTCCAAACGCCCGTATAAAGAAGCTTGGCCGGTAGAAGACGCGGTAAACTGGTTAATAAAGTATTCCGGTGAACATTTTGATCCGCAATTGACACCGCTTTTTATTGAAGCCTTACCGGAGATTTTGAAATTCAAGGCGGAACATGATGAAAAATAACGCTGCTAACACATTTTTCAGACCGGCATCTTTGTATTTGGCTTAGGACCGATAGACATAATGAAGTCGATTCTGGCAGGCAAAAACATTTTGATCGTGGAAGATTATCCGGCTATGCGTAAGACTATACGCGACATGCTGTATTCGCTGGAAGCGGATTCGATAGTCGAGGCGGATAACGGAACCAACGCAATCAATGCAATGGCCAATACTCATTTCGATATTGTGCTATGCGATTACAATCTCGGCAGCGGCCGGAACGGTCAGCAGGTTTTGGAAGAAGCCCGTCATCGCGGTTTGATCAAGGATAGTTGCATTTTTATCATCATCGCAGCCGAACAAAGTGTCGGCATGGTTTTGGGCGCGATGGACAGCAAACCGGATGAATATTTAGCCAAGCCGTTTAACGCTCAGCAACTATTTAGCCGAATCGAACGTAATCTTATTCGCAAGCGAAAAATGCAAAGCATCGAAAAAGAAATCCGGCGAGGCAACCTGTTACGGGCCGTGCACGTTTGCGATCAATTGCTAAACGGCGATAACAAGAAGATCCGTACCCATTTGTTGAAAAAGCGGGCGGAGTTGGCGGTTTTAGTCGGCGATTTCGATACCGGTCAAAAAATCTACCGGGAAATTCTACAGCAACGCGATTTGCCATGGGCGCGTTTGGGACTGGGCATCATCGAATATAGACAACAAAACTTCGACGGTGCGGTTGCCATTCTCGAAGCGTTATTAAAAGACAACCCCATGTTTTTGGAAGGTTACGATTGGCTGTCGAAAACTTACGAGGCGCAACATAAGCCGCAGGAGGTGCAACAAGTGTTGAATCAAGCGGTCGATTTATCTCCGCAATCGATACTACGCCAAAAAAAGCTGGCTCAAACCGCGGAAAAAAATGGCGATATCGAGCTGGCCGAAAAGGCATACAAGGCCACGGTGACCTTAAGTAAGCATTCGATCTATAAATCGAGCGCCGATTTTACCAACTTGGCTAAACTTTATGCCAAGACCAATGCATCGGCGCAGGCTCTCGCTATGCTAAAAGAGATGCGCAGGGAGTTCCCTAATAACCCGGAAGCCGAATTGAGAGCCGTCACGCTTGAAGCGGAGTTGCATAAGAAGGCCGGCGACGATGAATCGGCAAATCAATGTTTGCAAAAAGTACTGGCGCTGAACGGGGAATTGGGCGGCAAGACCCCTAAGGACTTACAGCTGGATATTGCGCGCAGCTGCTTTTTACAAAATCGGACCGGTCAAGCCGAACAAATCTTGAATGGACTGATCAAAACCCATATCGAGGACGACGGCTTCTTAAACGAAATTCGACGTATGCAGACCGAGATCGGGATGGAAAATCACACCGAGGAACTCATTCAGAATACCAAACGCGCATTGGTCGCGACCAATAATAAAGGCGTAGCGTTATTTAAACAGGGCAAGATTCAGGAGGCCATGGCGTTGTTTGAAAAGGCCATGGCCGTGATGCCGGACAATAAAACCATCGTCATTAACATGCTCAAGATTTTGATCCACGAATTAAAGAGCAATGAGCTCAGCGAAGAGAAATTACTAAGACTACAAGGTTTGTTCAAATACGCGAGGCAAATTGGTGTCGATCAACATAAGTTGGGCGTGTTGCAAATGGAGTTTTCCAAGGCGTTGCGGCAAAACGCAAACGAGGTTAACGGATGAGCACCCGGCAGAAGGACGGTGTGTTCCCAATGATATTGGCGTCAACGGTACACGACATCAAGAATTCCCTCGGTACCCTGCTGGAGTTGATTCACGGTTTGTCGCTGAATCAGTTGGCCGAACATGGCGATATCTCGCGGCAGCTCGAATTCGAGGCTAATCGCATCAATCATAGCCTGATACAACTGTTGGTTATGTATAAAATCGATAGCCATAAATTCGGTTTGGTCGTGGACGAATATCCCGCAATCGACGTGGTCAACGAGGCTGTCGCGCAGCAGGATAGGCTGTTGCAAACCAGTAACATCAACGTGCAAGTTGAATGTGCCGCCGACTTAATGTGCTATTGCGATTATCAACAAATCAGTAATGCCATCGGCAACATTTTAAATAATGCGCATCGTTACACCAAGGAATCGATAGTGATCTCGGTCGATGAAGAGGAAGGTTATCTAAAATTCTGCGTCGAAGACGACGGTGAAGGATATCCGGCGGCCTTACTTAACGCGGATTTAAACGATCCGGCCGATCTGGATTGGATTAGCGGCAATACGGGTTTGGGCCTTTATTTTGTCGCGTCAATTGCCGGTTTCCATAAGAATCGGGATAAAGTCGGCTTAGTTCGAATCGACAACCAAAGCCGCCTGGGCGGAGCCAGGTTTTGTTTGTTTCTGCCGTAATATCCGGTATCGGATACCTGCCGGCGGAACACTAAGCAAACCCGGATTTGCCCAGGTCATGTTTTTGAATCAACTTTCCGGGAAGCCGGATGGTCCCGGCGCTTACACAAACATGTCACGCATGTTCCTTTGGATATTTCCGGCGGCTGCCGCCCTGGGGTTTTTCGCTGTTTTGCTTCTGGGCGGCGCCCTTACGGCTCCCCAGCAGCGAGCCGTTGTAAAACCTGCAACGGGCCTTCAGTTGGAATCAGTCCGAATTCCGAAAGGAGAAGGCGATTGGATAGCCGCCTGGTTCGTTCAAGGACAAGCCGGAAAACCGGGTATCTTGCTTCTGCATGGCCTCCGTTCCAATCGTTCGGAAATGATCGGGCGCGCGGAGTTTTTGCATCTGGCGGGGTATTCATTGCTATTGATCGATATGCAAGCGCACGGCGAAACGCCAGGCGAACGAATCACCTTTGGCTACCGCGAATCTATCGATGCCGGTTCCGCGCTGAATTATCTCAAAACACGAATGCATGGACAAAAGGTTGGGGTAATTGGCGTTTCTTTGGGCGGCGCGGCGGCACTGCTAGGCGATGCGCCTATTGCTGCCGACGCCTTCGTATTGGAGGCCGTTTACACCTCAATTCAAGAGGCCATCCAAAATCGATTGGCCATCCGATTCGGGAAGGCGGGCCGCCTGCTTTCACCTCTGCTGGTGTGGCAGATTGAACCGCGCTTGGGCATAGAGCCTGAATCATTGACGCCGGTCGCCGCTATACGCGAACTTCCAGCGCCGATACTGATTATTGCAGGTACGGATGATCGACACACATTGACCGAGGAATCAAAGCGATTGTTTCAGGCCGCGCCGGAACCGAAAGAACTATGGTTGGTTCAAGGCGCTCACCATCAGAATTTTCACCGGTATGCCCCGGCAGCCTATGAGCGGAAGATACTTTCGTTCTTTGATAAGTATCTGGGGCGAACAGGCGAATGAGTTCAAGCCTTCGCAGTCGGGCAGGGTGGGGCGGGCTTTTCGTCCCGAGCGGAATCGGCTCAATGCAGGCCAACGAAATCAGCGGCTGGAGAGTAGCGCGAATTCATTCTTCCTTCGAATAAGTCTTCCAGCATACCTTTGCACAAACTATGTACGGTGTCGGTAAACGCCACCGGTATTGCCGCAATGTTCTCGCTGGCCAACGTTGCCTGGCCAGAGGCTTGCCAAACGAGTTCGCCGCTACGCGCATCCCATAACTGCAAGGTTAAATTGACCTGGGTACTATAGGTCCTGATTAAAGTAATTGCTTGCGACAAACGGTCATTCGTCTGTTGGGAAAACCCTGCCAGCACGGGTAACAACACATAATCGGCATTCAGCGCCTCAGCAATTGCCTTTAAAGCGGCTTTATTCAATATGCCTACATTTCGGTAGCCGTTGATCATTTGACTATAGCTTTCCGTCAAATTGTACCGATTCAATAATGAAATGGAGACGTGCGGCGGGATATAGCGCAAGGCACGGGAAGAATCCTTTATGGCTCTATCCAGCGCCAAGGCCACGTCGGGCGCATAACCTATTTGTGCGGTGGGCGTGACGGACGGCAGCACGGCGGTGGTCTGATCGCGGAACCGGGCGATTTCAAATGTTGCCGGGTGGGCGGTGGCATGGATGACAAATTCACCCACAGCCAATGGGCCGACACAGGCGCACAATTGACTGATCAATAACAATACAATAAATCTCACAAGCATTGATTTAATCACTCCGAAATCGATTAAAACATGTTCCAAGCCAAGAGAGGCGGTGCCTGGGCTCCGTTTTTGTCATCCTAGCCGGAATTAAGCCTGCTTGCCGTCATCAAAGTCAATTCAGCGTGCTCCTTTCCTTTCGTTAATCAGCTTGTTGCGCTGTTCGCTCCACAAAATATTCGCTGTATATTCCGAGATCTTGCCGTCGTCGACTAAGCGGCACAAGCCGATATAAAGCGCGTAAATCTTGATGATCCCTTCGTCTTCAGGGAATTTTTTCAATAATTCGTTCTGCTTGCGGATACTATCGCTATTGCAAAACTCGTTGGGCAACGGGACTAAGTCGATTCTGTCGCCGCCGCCGATCACAGCGACAGCGCTATCCCAACCCCAAAACAAGATCAAAAATACGATTCTCGCAATCACTAACCCCCCCTCTATAGCACGGATTGTAGCTTATACTAAAGCGCATGGCTTCCAAAGCCGAAGCCGACCGTTCATGGATTTCGATCTGGCTTTAGGGATTGGGCAGCCATTATTCCAATGAAGCAGTTGAAATGGCATTAGACCTCACGGTTAAAAAGCGGCCAGAGGCACGAGGCGATTTGACGGAAAATCGATTCCAGCTTAGTAACTATTCAGCGAAAATCACTGGTTTGTTTATAAGGCGTTTGAAAATAAGGACGGAAAAAGCCACTCCTCCCTTGCTTGAATTATTGCTGCCTCAGGCCGAGGCCTTCGCACATGCCGACGCCGCCTGTTTTACGTGGCTCTGACGCGGGCACGACATCATGTGCATTTGATCGCCAACGGCCTGAACCCGTCGCCATTCGTCAGGGAATTAGTCGACGGCGACTATGCCGTCACCATCGGCGAATTTAGCGGGCCCGGCTTTCAATCCGTTTTTGCGGGATTTTCCGTCTTTCAGGTAAGCGGAAACAAGTTAAAAAGGATCGTGTCCAGCCAATAAATCGGGGCCGGACATTGGTTTTTATCGGCGGGCGTATTAGGCTATGACGATGACAGAAACCAACCTTCACAACTCATCATGTGCGGCCGCTTCGACCTAACCGCCAACGCCGAGCAAATAATCGAGTACTTTGCGTTGCAGCGCGCGCCCAAATACGAGCGCAGCTACAACATCGCCCCGGGGCGGAAGATACTGACCATCGTCGAGCGGGAAGACGGCTCGCGCAAAGGCACCAATCTGCACTGGGGCCTGGTGCCGTCGTGGGCCAAGGACGTTAAAATCGGCTGGAAACTGATCAACGCCCGCATGGAAACCGTGCGGGAAAAGCCCTCGTTCCGCGCCGCCTTCGCCCGCCGCCGCAAAGCTACCAAAGCTGGTTGGACAAAACCGCCGACCCGGACGCCGCTTTCGCCTTATTGGCTAATGAAGCATACGGCGGTATGACAGCCACGCCGGTGAGCGGTTGGGTGAACAAACCCGGGAATGACGGGGAAAGGTGCGTGGAGGAGGTGGCGGATGGGTAGCATTTTCGCGGCATGTTGATTTTTATTGCCACAATTCAGACGGAATAAATCAACGTTCTAGGCAACAATTATTAGCTACCTTTTGCTATCACAAGTGCACCCTACGCTGACTTGCTTGTCGTCATTTAGATCTTCCTAACTCACTCCGGCGCTTGGCAATGTCATAGGCTTCCTGCAGACAGTTAATGTTTACAGCTAATAGCTCAACAGTACGATGACCCACAAAGGCACCTGCATATAATCCGAATATGAATGCTGTAAATATGTTAGTCGAAAAATCTGAGGCTCCTGCGACAATTTTTGTTGCTGCGAAATACAATGCTAGTCCAGCCGGAATGATACCCGCTTTGTCCACGGCCCCCACTAAACCATATAGTCGTTTCTGTATTCTTGTAGCGTCGCTTTCAAGAGCCTGCCAGGCTACTTGTAAGCTCTCAGGGCTAAAGGCCGCGAGATTTTCAATGTACTCGATCCGGTGCTTCAACCTCGATTCTAATCTAGACGCGTAACCTCTCAACGGAGTACGTAAAGTATTCAGTGTAGAAACGCCTTGGACAACGGCCAACGATACTATTGATAGAAGGAAAACTAAGCCACTTACAATTGCCCAAAACTGCAAAGGCTTGTAGAACAGTAAGCTTAATGTTGCAACGAAAGACATTACAACTAATGCTAATAGAATTCGTTCGGGCCGTGATTCTCCGAATATGGGGCTACGCCGAGATGAAGAGAATTTCTCAATGGTAAAAAATATTTGTTGAACTTCGGGTGTTAACATGCGCGTTCGAGTCAGAAAAACGATAACCGTAATATTCCAGATTATGCTAATCCAGCCCGTGTTTCTGGCAGCCCAGAATGCAATAAATTTGAGTTTAATTTAAGAGCGTGGGATATATACGGCACAGATGATATGCGTGGAATAACTAGCTCATCCGAGAATATAAAAACCTCGCTCCCTTTATAAACTCTAGACGCATTATATTGAAGGTCGTAAAGAAATTTTCGGCGATCCGCGTAATACGCTAATATCTCCTCTGCACCGTCATAAGATACTATCCACTTAATGTTATCTAAACCCTGAATCAGTTCAGAAATTCGTTCGTGGTCATCTTGTTTATAATGATTCAGATAAAGCCGACTTCCCTTTTCGAAATAAGGAGGGTCGCAATAAACCAAACTATTTTCTGGTAGCGTTGGAAAGTGAGTCAAAAAAAACTGTTCTGCGTCCAAATTACACACAGTAATGTGGTCCCGTAGCGATCCAATAAGTTCAACTCTTCTAATCAGGTCATTCATTGGGAAACGAGCATCGATTTTCCACCTACCATTTTGCTTAAACCCGCCAATAACACCGGCGTTAAGAATGCCGGATCGATTGGTACGGTTTAAATAAAACGTCGCAAAACCAACTTCGAGAAGACTGTGTTCATCTGGATGGCGAAGAATTTCACGATGGCCAAGCCATTCTTCAACATTAACAAGCGACCGGGATATTTTTGAACAAAACGCCTCAGTCTGTGTTAATACCGATTGCCAGAAGGAATATATGTGATAGGACGAATCGTTTAAGTGTACATGGTCAACGTGCCCGTCAACCAATAATTCCATCGCAACACCGGCCCCGCCCGCGTAAGGCTCGATATAATGGCCGCCTTCCAAACCATTTGCCAAGATGATCTCCAAAATAAATGGAGTCAGCTTTTGTTTTCCTCCTGGATAGCGGAGCGGTGTGCGATTTTGAGCCATCGATAATATTCGCTTATTTATTCATTTGATCTAGTAACGGAACAATATTCGAAAACAAGGTAGGAATATCGCTCGGTAAGATTGTAAATTTAGGATTGTGGACTAAATGATTCATTGAAGTAATAGACAAAATACCGTCTGGGCGTTGAATTTCAGTAAGTGGTCCATGCAGTAATTTTACCATTTGTTTGTCTGTTTTGTTTTGAGTTAAATGACTTACAATGTCTCGAAGAATATCAGCAAGAGTCCGATCGCTACCGTCATTTTTTAAATACTTTGGAGCATTCTGTTCTGAAGCATGATCTTGGCAATAAGCTTTTGCCGAAATCTCGAACATGCTGCGAAGCAGAAAACAGAAGGCAATGGGATTATCCTTCAATTTTAATTTCAGAATTTCATTGCGCAGCGTCACAACTTTGTCCCGGTTTGTGCCATAGAGCTTTAGCGAACGTAAAGCCTTTCTTACTGATTGCTCGTTATTGGTGGCCGCAGCTAATGGTTTGCGCCCCGTAGTCGATGTGCTGCTGCCCTGGGTGGTTGGGCTAGGATTAGTCTGGCCTCCGGTGTTAACCGGATTAGCCGTAGGATTTGTGGCGGCTTGCGTTCCCGAACTGCTGCCAGCATTTGGTGCCCCTCCACTTCCACTTGTTCCATTTAAGGAACTTGCAGTGGGATTTTGCCCGGTCGAAGGAGGAGGTAATGGCGGAACGCCAAATCTCAACGCAAAGTCTGTTGACTCTCTAATTGCCCGATAACCGAGTGACTCCGTCCCGATGGCATACAGAATTTCGTCAAGCGGTTTCTTATGAGAAATCTTGGGATATAGTTTCGCCAGCTCGACACCTGAACTCGCCCCTAAGCGTTGGGCTATTTTTTTGATGGCTTCGTCAAGAACGGTCACATAGTATTTTCCGGCCCAGCGTAGCTTCTGTTCGTCTGTAAGATTGGTTCCATGTACTAAATACTTTTCCAACAATTCCAGTCCGGGTTCCGATGCGCGATTCACGACCTTGTTATGCCTTGCGCGAGCGACTGATTCCCAAGCGTCTCTACCCGCTTTTTCGCCTTTGCCATGCGTAAGAGTAACGATTTTATCGACAACGGCCGCTTCGGATAATTGATAGATGGTACAAGGAATTTTAGTATTCGAGCTAACCCAATCCGCGGAAAGTTGCCCGATACGTTCGACGACTTTCGCGGGAAGTTCCAAATCGGTTACAGCAACTAAACCTAATATAATTTTCAAGGACGCGACGCGCCGGTTTCCCTCTTTGACCTGATAACCGTTTGTAGGGTCGTCGAGAACAATGATGTTTTCCGTTGGAAGATATCCATCGTCAAGCAAACTTTCCATGAGTCCCCAAAAGTAATCGGGGCTTATAGAAATCATGGCGTTGATTGCTTCGACTTCGTTTTTCTGTGGAACGGTGCGAAAGTTCTGTAAATCAATAGCAAGGTTGTTTACCGGTAAAAGCTGCGTTCGCAGCATCTTGTCTCCTTAATTTATCGCGGCCTTCCGTATTATAGCTTGCAAACGTCTAATCTAACCTGCTAAATGCTTAATTGAATTGTATTGGGACTCGTTGTCCCGCTAATCGATAAAAGTTATTTCATGATATACGTATTGGATTAACAAATAATAAGCTATAATTATTGAAAATATTTTACTCCAAAAGAAAAATAATGTTGGAAGGTTTAAATGTGGTGGTGCATCTACAGGCTCATCCCTACCATTTAATTCTATTTCTTTGAGTCTACGAAAAATACCCCAAGCGGCTGTAGCCCAAACATACTGGAGTAAATCAGATGCTAGACAAATTATCGTACATAAAGATGGCAATAATAATTCTTTTGGTAGAATAGTTTTGTCGGTATTAAATATCCATATTATTGCAATAGCAGCATAAGCTGCTTGCCTAGAAACATTGCTGGCGATGCCACTAAATTCGTAATAATCTTTTAGAAAGTCTGATAATAGTTTCATGGAAACTCACATACAGCATAAATAAATTTACTAATTAAGTTATTCAACAGGGGGCACCAATATTTTTCGATAAAGTCGAAATGGTGTGCCATCCGATTTCAGCGCGAACAATTAGCTGGCCATTATTTCATTCGGCGACTCCAATTCGTCCGTGTCACCTCGTTCCGACCCAGCAAAGAGGTTGGAACGTAGATTCCACATACCTTGAGGTTGTGTCGCGATGGCTTGGGCGGGTTTTCTCAGCTTCGCTATGAAACCCCGCTCGGTGCTATGGCTGTCGCGGACTAAAAATCCTCACTTCGCTTCCGCTCCGTTTCCAAAATTTTCAGCGTTTGTTGATCATTAAGTTCTTGGTCGAATCGAGGACCTGTACTTGGGGTTCCAATACAACTTTTTAAAAGGAATAAGCCTAATATACCAATAAGGAAGATCACAACATAATTTACTTTATTATTTTCATCTTCGTCGAAATTAGACATATTCGTATCCATTAAATAGTAGAAATGGCAAATTAGACCTACACTCATGCATTGATTGTTAATACCATAATTTATATTCAGTGTCGAACTAAGTTAATTCCTGGCAGCTAGATTCAATTGAAGTTAAGGCCAGAACAATTGACTTATTTCTAGCTCGTAGCTCCGATTAGCGAGAGCATAATGGGAGCTACGAAATTCGTAACATTCGTGCGATTGGAGAGTAGTCGCGACGCTTGCTCGTCGCGACCCTCGCAGAACCGGACTTGGAGCGTTACACCATCCGGCTCCCAGTTCAAGTCATTCACAAAGGTTTAGGGTACAAGTAATGCTGCACCTTGAGAGACGGCATCCAGGCTTTTAGTACTTGGCAGAATTTCTTCCAGTTGCAACTTCGCTTCTGACTTCTTCGGTTCAACCATTTTGAACAGTAGGCTCCCTATCAATCGCGCGTAGTTGCCGATCTGCCTCGTGTTACCGCTGACAGCATAATAGGCCAGATGCCCGCGTAAGTGCTGCCGTGCATAGCCCATCATGGCTTTGCCTCCCTGTACCCTAAGCGCTGCCAACTTCCGACCGACCTCTTTGAGCTTCTTGGTTATGCGTTCTCGCTGTGTCGTACGCCCTACCTTAAACCAACCCTTACGGCTCTTACCCACATAATGAGTGAACCCCAGAAAGTTGAAGGTCGCAGGGCGTTTGAGCCCATCTTTGCCGCATTCCTTGGCGGCTTGACTACCAAAGCGTATGACAGCCGTTTTGCTCGGTTCGACTTCCAGGCCAAATTGCGCTAGCCGCGCCTGCATTTCCACCCTAAAGCGCTTGGCTTCTTCCTCGCGATTGAAGCAGGCGACATAATCATCCGCGTAGCGGATCAGTCGAGCGTGACCCCGACAGGTCGTGGCGAATTTCTTTTCGAACCAGATATCCAGCACATAGTGCAGGTAGATGTTGGCCAACACGGGCGACACCAGCCCGCCCTGTGGCGTTCCGCTGTCTTCGTGCCGCCATAGCCCATCCTCTATCACGCCAGCCTTGAGAAAGCGTTTGACGATCCTCAGGAACACCGGGTCTTTGATCCGGTGAGCCAGAAATTTCATCAGCCAGTCGTGGTTGACATGATCGAAGAAGCCTTTGATGTCCGCTTCAACCACCCATTGGGTGTTTTCATCGCGGATGACATCGCCCAGTCGGGCCAGCGCTTGATGGGCATTTCGCCGTGGCCTGAAACCATAGGAGCAGTTCCGAAATTCCGGCTCCCAAATTGCCTGCAGTATCTTAGATAGCTGCTGTTGTACGATTCGGTCTTCGAAGCTCGGTATGCCTAGCGGCCTGACCTGGCCGTTGCTTTTGGGTATGTACACCCGCCGCGACGGTTTCGGTCGGTAGCTCAGGCTACGCAGGCTTTGAGATAGCGCTTTGATCCGCTCTACCACATCAATCGCATACGCCGCTTTGCTGACGCCGTCTATCCCCATCGCTTTGTTGCCAGGTTGCTCATCAAATCCGGCCAATAGCTCAATGGGGTTGCTCAACA
>NZ_JBSYXO010000021.1:0-97016 GCF_054172045.1 Methylomonas sp. MgM2
ATCAGGCTAGCAGACCACCCGGCGCTTCAAAAAATGGCGTCGAAACCGAAGGTATGGCGGCAAATTTCAACAGCCTGTTAACGCAGCGCGTCCCTTTGACCGACTTGTTAGCCAACGTAGCCCGGATGTAATGAAATGGAATCCGGGGAATGAAGGACATCAAATCCCGGATTGCGCTTTGCTTCATCCAGGCTACTGTCGGCCGATATAAATCAAAAAGTCTGATGGGCCGAGCGCGACCGGCCGTTTTTGACCTTATAACATTAGCCGGGTCAAACGACGATATTCAAGACTAGCGCGGCGAAAATACCTGCCGCGACGTCGTCCAACATGATGCCGACGCCGCCGCCGACATGCCGGTCCAGCCACCTGATCGGCCACGGTTTGACAATGTCGAAGAATCTGAACAAGACGAATCCGGTCAGCAGGTTTTGCCATGAAAACGGCAACCAACACATCGTAATCAGAAAGCCTGCGATTTCGTCCCAGACGATACCGCCGTAATCGTGGACGCCGAGTTTTTTCGCGGCCGCATCGCAGATCGCGATACCGGCTAAAATGCTGATTGCGGTCGCGGCCAGATAAATCCAATCGTTAGTCAGCCGCAAGCCCATATACAAGGGTATTGCCGCGACAGTCCCCAAGGTGCCCGGCATTTTCTTCGCCAAACCGGAACCGAACCCGAATGCCAACAATAACACAGGATCTCTGACGATTTGCGCTGCGCTTAAACGGTTATCGCCGTAATGTTTTCTAAGAAAAATGCTCATAGCCCCTGGCCTCGACTCGAAGGATTTGCCCGTCGCGCCGGATCCGCAAGCCCGGCTCGGCTTCTATGACGCCGACACAAGGGCTCTCTGCCGGTACTTTGTCGGCTAGCCTCTCAGGCACGGTAAAACACAGTTCGTAATCGTCGCCGGCGGTCAGCGGCATTTGCCAATCGCCGGTTTGGTCGATGTAATCCCGCACTGGCGTCGACAACGGTAATCGATCCCAATCCAGACAGGCACCAACTTGGCTTTGGTCCAAAATATGGCCTAAATCCGAGGCCAAACCGTCGGAAACATCGATACAGGCATTGGCGATACCGCGTAGCGCGATACCTTCTTGCACGCGCGGAAACGGTCGATTGAAACTGTGTAACGGCGGTCCGGCGTCGGCGCAGCGGTAACCTTGTTTGATTTTCAAGCCCAGGCCGGCATTGCCAAGTTGGCCGGTAACAAAAATCAGGTCACCGACGCGAGCGCCCGAACGCAATAATGCGCTACCCTGCGGCACCGCGCCCATGGCCTGAACCGACATGGTCAAGGGTCCCGACGTGGTGTCTCCACCGATCAAGTCGACGTTATGCCGTTGAGCCAGAGCGATGAAACCGCCGGCAAAGGCTTGCAACCACTCTTCATCGACCTTGGGCAATGTCAAAGCCAAAGTCACTGCGAACGGCTCGGCCCCCATGGCCGCCAAATCGCTCAAGTTGACCGCGAGCAGCTTATGGCCCAAAGATTCCGGGTCGGCACCGGCAAAAAAATGCACGTTTTCCACCATGGTGTCGGTGGTTACGGCCAGTTGAAACCCGCTCGGCAAATTCAATAAGGCGCAATCATCGCCAATGCCAAGCTGCGTAAAAGGATGTCGCGGCGCTTGAATCGCAAAGTAGCGTTTTATTAAATCAAACTCGGCCAAGGCCATGATCGGCTACTTGGCTCGTTTGGCGGCGATTTCAACGGCGCGATGCTTCTGCGAAACCTTATCCAAAATACCGTTGATATATTTGTGACTGCCCTCCGCGCCGAAGTCTTTGGCCAAATTGACGCCTTCATTGATGATGACTTTGTAAGGCGTTTCCAGCCTGTTTATCAATTCATATACGCCTATACGTAAAATCGCCCGCTCGACCGGGTCGATCTTCTCGACCGGTCTGTCGACGAACTCCGTCAATGCGGCGTCGATGGCGTCAAGCTGTTTCGGCACCCCATGAAAAAGTTCGCTGAAATAGCTTTTTTGCGCCCCTTTCAAATGTTGTTCTTCCAGAAAATACGTTTCGATGCGGGTCAGGCTTTCGCCGCTCATCTGCCATTGGTAAAGCGCCTGAACCGCGCATTTGCGGGCATTGGTTTTCGCTTGACTCATTAATTGCCCATCGTTCTGAACAAACTGACCACTTCGATAGCCGACAAAGCGGCTTCCGCCCCTTTGTTGCCTGCTTTGGTGCCGGCACGCTCAATGGCTTGTTCGATGCTATCGACTGTCAACACGCCGAAGCTCACCGGAATATCGTATTGCAATCCGACTTGCGCGATGCCTTTCACGCATTCGCCGGCCACATATTCGAAATGCGGCGTGCCGCCGCGGATCACGGCTCCCAAGGCAATGATCGCATCGTATTTCTTGGCGGCGGCGACTCGCTTTACCACGACGGGCATCTCGAATGCACCCGGCACTTTGACCAAGGTGATGTCGTTTTTATCGGCTCCGTGACGGACGAGCGCATCGATCGCGCCGTTTTCCAGTTGTTCGACGATGAAGCTGTTAAAACGTGAGGAGACAATGCAAAATTTGCCTCCTTGCGCGGATAGCGCACCTTCCAGGATATTGACTGCTGTCATAAGTTACCTTCGTAATAATTGCTAAAAATGCGTAAAAACCAATGATGCTTTCGGCGGAGTTTTATTTCGCGCTATCGATATGCTCGACGATTTCCAAATCGAAACCCGACAAACCGATGTATTTTTTCTGCGCGCCCATGACCTTCAAACGATGCACCCCCAAGTCCGATAAAATCCTCGATCCGGTACCGGTAGTGCGCCAATCCGAATCGGCGCTGAGATCTTTGGCGGTCTTGACGCCGTGATCTTGCATCTGATAGGTATGAATCAGCTCCACTAACGATTTGTTGTCTTCTTTCTGCCGAATAATGACCAAAACGCCGCAACCGGCTTCGGCAATTTTTCGCAAGGCCTCTCTGACCGGCAGACTACAATCGCTGCGCTTGGAGAAAAACAAATCGTCGACCAGATTACGCGCGTGAACCCGCACTAAAACGGGCTTATCGCCGGCTACATCGCCCATCACCAGCGCCAGATGCACATTGTCGTCGTTGTGATCTTGATAGGCGTACAGCTTAAATTCGCCAAATTCGGTCGGGTAGGTGCATTCGGCGATGCGTTCCAGCGTGTTTTCGTGCTTGATGCGGTAATGAATCAAATCGGCAATGGTGCCGATTTTAAGGCCGTGCTGCTCGGCCAGCTTTTCCAAGTCCGGACGCCTGGCCATGGTGCCGTCGTCATTCAGAATCTCGACGATCACCGCGGCGGGTTCGACGCCCGCCAGCCGAGCCAGATCGCAGCCGGCTTCGGTATGGCCCGCCCGGTTCAATACGCCGCCGGCCTGCGCCATGATCGGAAATATGTGGCCGGGTTGCACCAGATCGGTGGGTTGAGCCTCTTTTGCGACCGCCTTCTGTACGGTCAGCGCCCGGTCGGCTGCGGAAATCCCGGTCGTGACGCCTTCGGCCGCTTCGATCGAAACCGTGAAATTGGTGGTGTAAGGAGTCTGGTTGTCGCTGACCATCAGCGGCAGGCGCAATTGCTGGCAACGCTCGCGGGTCAATGTCAAACAAATCAAGCCGCGGCCGTATTTGGTCATGAAATTGATGTCCTCCGGCCGGACGAAGGCCGCCGCCATCAGCAAATCGCCTTCGTTTTCTCTGTCCTCATCATCCATGATGATAACCATTTTGCCTTGGCGCAGGTCTTCGATAATCTCTTCTATGCTATTCATTATTTAATAAAGCCGGCATTTTGTAATAAAGCCTCGGTGACGCCACCTTGGCATTGTGCAGCGGCTTCGCCCTGCATCAATCTTTCCATATAGCGTGCCAACAAATCGACTTCCAAATTCACTTCCGTACCTGCTTCCGTTTCACCCAATGTGGTTTCCTGCAAGGTATGCGGCACGATGTTGACCGAGAAATAGGCACCGTCGACGGTGTTGACGGTCAGGCTGACGCCATTGATGCAAATCGAGCCTTTTTCGGCAATATATTTGGCTAAGGCGTCCGGCGCTTTGAACTTAAAACGAATCGAACGCCCGTCCGCATGTTTTTCCACCACCTTGCCAATGCCGTCTACGTGGCCGCTCACGATATGCCCGCCTAAACGGCTGGTCGGCATCAGCGCTAGTTCCAAATTGACTTTGGTTCCGGCACGGGCCAATTTCAAGGTGGTCCGAGATAAGGTTTCATTGGAAACGTCGGCGCAGAAATAATGGTCGCCCAATTCGACGGCGGTCAAGCAAACCCCGTTGACGGCAATGCTGTCGCCCAGCGCGCAATCGGATAACGATAATTTGCCGGTGTTGATCTTCAACCGGCAGTCGCCGCCGCGCGGCTGAATGGCGGCAACATCGCCTATCGCCAAAATAATGCCAGTAAACATCGATTCCCTCGTAAACTTAACGAGACAAAGTCAAGCGCAAATCGGGCCCAACTTGTCTAAACTTGTTGATATGAAAGTTCTTTTTGTCAGCCATGCTTTGCAATTCGGGAAACTGAAACAAACCGCGGGCCTGGTCGCCCAATACGCAAGGCGCAATATAAATCAGCCACTCGTCGACCAGATTCGTTTCAAGCAAAGCGCCGTTCAAACCGGCACCGGCTTCGACCCAGACGTTATTGATTTGCAACTTGGCCAGCAGCTCAAAGGCTTGTCGCAGATCGACGCGGCCCTCATATGCATCGACTCGAAAAACCTTAGCGCCGGCGTCTTCCAGACGTTGGCGTTTGGCCGGATCGTGACTGGCCGTAATCACCCAAGTCTCGCCGGGCAATTGCAGCATTTTGGCATTCAACGGCATTCTTAATGCGGAGTCCAGTACCACACGGACAGGCTGTTCGACCTCAAAATCCACTCGTGCATTCAACGACGGATCATCGGCCAGCACCGTATCGACGCCGGTCACAATCGCGCCGCTCTCCGCCCGAAAAAATTGGACATCCTCGCGGGCCTTGGCCGAAGTGATCCATTGACTTCGGCCGTTGGCCAATGCGGTACGCCCGTCTAAGCTCATGGCCAATTTACTGCGCACGTACGGCAAGCCGATTGTCATGCGCTTAACAAAGCCGCGATTGAGTTCTTCGGCATCTTGTTGCAACAGCCCGCAGCTTACTCGAATGCCGGCATCAGCCATTCTTTTCAGGCCGTCGCCGGCCACTAAAGGGTTGGGATCCTGCATCGCCGCCACCACCCGCGCAATACCGGCCGCGATCAAAGCATCGCTGCACGGTCCGGTACGGCCATGATGGCTACAGGGCTCCAATGTCACGTAAGCGGTGGCGCCTTTGGCTTGACCGGGATCAAGCAACTTTGCCAGCGCATCGACCTCGGCGTGAGCTTGGCCTGCCCGATAGTGCCAACCTTCGGCAATGACTTTACCGTCTTTTACCAACACGCAACCGACACGCGGATTCGGATCGGTCGTATAAAGCCCTTTATTGGCCAGTTCCAGGGCTCTAGCCATAAAGCCGGCGTCGGACGACATCATGCGTTCTGTAACTTTTCGATCATCTCGGTAAACTCGCTAACATCTTGGAAGCTACGATAGACCGAGGCAAAACGCACGAACGCGACATGATCCAACGAACTGAGCTCTTTCATAACGAGTTCGCCGAGTTCGTTTGCATGAATCTCCCGTTCACCTTTTCCGACCATATTTTTCTTGATACGGTTAATCGCCGCTTCAACTTCATCGACTTTAACCGGCCGTTTTTCTAATGCCCGCTGCATGCCTGCGCGTAGCTTGGCTTCGTCAAAGGGCTCGCGCGCGCCATTGCGTTTAATGACGCGCGGCAAGCTCAACTCAACGACTTCGAAGGTAGTGAAACGCTCCTTGCAAACGAGGCATTCCCGGCGCCGCTTAACCTGATCGCCTTCGTCGACCAAGCGGGTGTCGATTACCCTCGTATCCTGTGCCGAGCAAAATGGACAACGCATACGCCAATCTCAAAAAACAAGCCGTTGAAAACGGAGCATTTTATTACAGTTTGGATTTTTAATGAAATCGCAGACTTGGCGCGGCCATCAGGCCGGCATAATCCCTTCCGCGACCGAACGTATATGAACATCGCGCTGAGGGAAAGGAATTTCTATGCCGTGACTCTGCAAATTGTTGTAAATCCGCTTGTACAATTCGTGGGTGGCGGCCATTCTATCGCCCAATTCGCGCACATGGGCGGTCACCCGGAAATCCAGCGAGCTTTCGCCGAAATTCAAAAAGGTGATCATAGGCTCCGGCTCCGGCAAAACCGCTTGCACCGAGGAAACCGTCTCCCGCAGTACTTTTTCGACTAAGTCGACGTCGCTGCCGTAAGCCACGCCCACCATCAACACCAAGCGGGTTGTGGTATCGGTCAAGGTCCAATTCACGAAGCGTTCGGTAATGAAGATTTTATTCGGCACGACTAGCTCTTTGCCGTCCCAATCCAGAATATGGGTGGCGCGCATTTGGATACGGCACACCCGGCCGGACACGTCGCCAACCGTCACGGTATCGCCGACCCGAACCGGTCTTTCGAATAACAAAATGATGCCCGAAACCATATTGGCAAAAATTTCCTGTAAACCGAAACCAAGCCCAACACCAAGCGCCGCGACCAGCCATTGCACTTGCGCCCAACTTCCGCCCAATTCATTGGCTATGGCCAAGAAAGCGATCGTCACCAACAGATAGCGCGCCAACTGAATTAAGGCATAGCGGCTACCCGCCGTCATCGCAAACCTTCCGGCCGACAAAAGATCGACCAAGGCCGGAAAGTTGCTGACGAATATAAAAGTCAAGCCTGCGTAAAAAACGCTAACAAACAAGTTAAACAATGTGATCGGCTCTAATACTTCTTTGCCGTCTACAGTCGCGAGATGTTGCCAAAGTTCGAAGCGCTCGAACACCGAAAAAGCCGGCAGGATATCGCTCCAAATCATCCACAAACCGGCGATCAAAATAACCGTAATCACCGTAATCAGTAATTTGTCGCTTTGTTGATTGATTTTGGAAATATCGAGTAATTCTTCTTCGGGCACGTAACCCCCCTCTACTCCGACGCCGCCACTCGCCTGCTCGGCCGCCTGTTTTCGCTTTTTGCGGGCATTTTCCAACGCGAGTTGCCGTTTGGTAATGGTTAACCAACGTATGACCAATGCATGGAATAAAGCGGTGACGAAGACCAATCTCAGCGTTACGACCAGCTTATTCTGCAATTCCAACGCGCTTTGGTAGTAACCCGCTGCCGAAAAACCAATGACCACCCATGGCGCCAGTACGGCCAATCCATACCAAACATAACGCAAACGACTAATCCAACTGCTCGAATAGAGATAAAAATTCTTACCCAGACCGATGTTGGGATGGGTCAAGCGATGCATGACGTAGGACATGATCAGCATCAACAGGATCTGAGCCGTCCTGCCCAGCGTTTGGCTGTGCACGCCGGTGATGTTGATGCCCGCCATGCCGACGATGAAGATGCAGGGTACGATGATCCAGCGGGACCATTTCAATTGTTGATAGATCAACCGCGGCGTACGCTGGTGCCAGTGAAAAAGAGACTCCGCCAAACCTTCCGGCTTAAACATGCGGTAAAAAAACTGCAACATGCCCAGCGACAAAGCCGCCGGTAACAGCCCCACGACAAACGCGCGGCTAAATCCGTCCGCACTCTTAGTCAGGCTCAATATCGAGGCAAGCCAGACCATCAATAGGGGTAGCGGCAACGATAGCATCAGGATATAAACCAAGCCGGTCAAGGTTTGATTAAAGCCGGACAGATACCGGTTGGCGCGCGTCGTCTGCAATAGAACGGACAAATTGTCTTTCAAGACTGTCTTAAAGCGTAACTCTAAGACTATGATTAACACCCCTACCAACAAGATCACCGGATAAGCCTCAATGCCCGCCTGTAAGCTATCCACAACCTGCAGCCAATTCGACGGCGAACAAAACCACTTGACGGAATTGGCAATATTAGACAGGTAGGCATGGGTTATCACCGGCGCATTCGGCACCCATAACAGGCGCTGATCCAAATAAGCGCCGAATTTTTCGGCGTTGCCCAGCATCTGTTGCAAACTGAAATCGACGTCGCCCAAAACTCTGGCGTATTCGGTATACGAAATCGATAAACGCCCGACCAAATCTTTCTGATCGTCCAACAACATGCGTAGCTCGGTGCGAACGCGTAAAGACTCGGCAGGACTACTATCGGCCGGCAACTCCGCCAATCGCAACGATAAGGCCTGATTTATGTCGGACAGTTGCTTTTTGGCGTCGTCAAGCTTGAACGTCTCCAAACTGGCTTCGGCAATCTTGTGTTGAATATCGTCGAACAGCTTGTTGTACTGTTTGCGCTGCGGTAGATTTCTATATTGCTCCAAAAGCAAATTGCCTAGCGCCGGACTTAAACCGGCTAAATCGATTTTCTGTTCGGCGCTTTGAAAATCCTTTTCAATTTGCTCGTTGCGCCCGTTCAGTTCATTCTTCTTCGCCAAATATTGTTCAATTTGCTTGTTGATGTCCTGCAGGGCGTTGTTATATTGCATATTCTGCTTGGTGGCTTCCCGTATTAACGGATGCTTGCCCTCGGCCTCTTTTTCCGCCTGTACCAATTCGGCTTGCTCTTTATCTATTTTCTGTTGGCGCCGTTCCAACAATAAGTTATCCAATTCGGCAATTTGTAAGGTCAAATCCTCTCGCTGCAAATTCAACAATTGCAGCTGATCTTTTTGCAATTGAAGCCGTATCGGATTGGTAATGTTTTCCAACTCCAAAGTCTTCTGCGTGCTATTCAGCAGTCGGGTACGCGTATCCAACAGGATTTGCCTAGCTTCGATTTCCTGCAGATTCCCGCCGTTTTCGCCGGCAAGCAACTGTTGTTCCTGTTGCGTGCTTAGTTGCTTGGCCTTGATTTGAGAAATTTTTTCCCGCACAAGTTTGGGACCGTTAGTCAATTCGAGGATTAAACGCTCGGCCCGCGCGACATCGGCGTCCAAATCGCTAAGCCGGGTTTTTTCTATGACTTGCCGCTGTTCGAGTTCATCGGTCGGAATGGAGAAAAACCTTTGCGTCTTCCTATCCTTTAGCTCGTTTTGAGCTTGAGCAATCTGTCTTTGCAGTTGCTTTGACTCCAATGGAATACTGCCGGACAAGCGTTTTAATTCTTCGGCCTTTTTATCTTGACGTTCAGATTCTTTGAGGTTATCAACGCTTTCCTGATAAGCGGCAACAATGCGCGCTTTTGCATCCTCCGAGATATTCTGCTTATCTTTGATCGTTTGAATACGCCGCTCGATATCGGCTACCGTAATGCTCTTTGGCGTCTTACTATGAACTGCGGCATAGCCCGGGTTAACAGTGAAGACCAGCATGACTAATGCGAAAGTAAAACCTAATTTAGAAAACTGGAATGGCATGAGTTGGAAAACGAAACTAAAAATCGAAATGAATGGGGAACGAGTATGAACCGGCAGGAAGGCGTCATCAAATATCGGTTAAAACATCAATATTGCATATTACCCATTGATTTCGAAATTAAATCAATCAATGCTTGGCGCACTATATTGTTCAAACTTCGACTAATCGGGCAAACACCTGAAAAGTATCAAGGTCTCGGTTATGGGAATTTGAGTTTGCGATTGAAGCCAAACGAAATGCCGTTTCTGATTTCCGGCACCCAAACCAGCCATCTTGATTGTCTAAGTATGCATGACTTTGCCATCGTCGATTCGGCCTCACCGACCGAAAATGTTATCCATTCCAGAGGAAAAAGCAAACCTTCATCCGAAGCGCTGACGCACGCCAGCGTCTATCTGCACAATCCGAACGCCAATGCGGTTATTCATGTACATTGTCCGGAGATTTGGCGCAACGCTGTCAAGCTCCGATTGCCGCACACCGACGCAGACGTTGCTTACGGCACTGTCGAAATGGCCGAGGCCGTCGAAAACCTTCTGACTTCGGAACACCTGGCAAAGACGCCCGTTTTCGCCATGCTGGGCCACGAAGACGGAATCGTTGCCTTTGGCGACAACCCCGCCAGCGCGGCAATCGCATTATTAACCGAGTTCGCCAATGCGATCGCTATTGAGCAAACCATCAAGGCTGGTTAGAATACCACTATCCATTAGAATTTATTAATTTAAACATGTCGGAAATCGTCATATATACCGGACGCTTTTGTCCTTACTGCACTATGGCCAAGCGGTTGCTCGACCGCAAAGGGGCCATGTACACGGAAATCGATGTAGACTCGGAACCGTCGCTCCGCGAGGAATTAATGCAGAGAACCAATCGCCGCACGATACCTCAAATATTCATCGGCGAACGCCATATCGGCGGTTTTGACGACTTACAAGCCATGGATATGAAAAAGGAACTCGACGCCTTATTACAAGCGTGATCGCATTAATCGATCGATAGAATTTGCAAACCCACTTTGATGCTTTCTTCGCTTTCGTTGATCCAAACAATCTTGCCCAGCGCAGCAAGCCCGAAGTCTTTGACTTGAACCTTTACCGGCGCATTGATTTTGATAGAAGGATGCGGCGCCGGCAATGCCACGGATAATCCGTTTTTTGAGCGGTTAATGCCTTCGACTTGCCACTTCTGATTGTCTACGGATAACTCAACCACAAACGACTCGGTTTTACGGTAATCGCGCCGCTTGATCCATAGTTTTTCGGCGTTATAGACCACCTCTTCAAATTCCAGACCCATCATAATTCGATTTTGGTCCTCGCGCACCCAAACCACATTCACTTCGCCGGACAGCATGAGTTCGTCGACAAAAATTTCCGCACATCTATTTTCAGCAAGAAACGCTTCGAAATCGGCAATAGTGCGCAATAATTGCCCGGGCAAAACTTCAATCATCACCCCCTTTACTGAAACGTCGTAGCAATTAATTTGCAAGATTTCGCCGCCCATGTTCAATTGGCCGACGGCACTGAAATTTTTTCGATACTCTTTTCTTTCTCGCAACATACTGAAAATCTCTTGAACATTCCCAAATGCATCAAAGATAGCTGATTTTTCATTCCCCGCTTCAAACCAAGTATCAATTGCGAACTGACGCGCAAGACTTTTAGCGAAAAAGTGATGTGAAACCCTATATATCGCTTAAAGCCCGTCGGCCAAATCCGCTTTAATGTCCTCTAAATTTTCCAGCCCGACCGATATTCTGACCAAACTGTCCTTAATGCCGGCTTCGGCTCGGGCGGCTTCGCTCAAGCGCCCGTGCGTGGTCGTCGCCGGATGGGTAATCGTAGTCTTTACATCGCCCAAATTAGCCGTGATCGACAACAGCCGGGTGGAATCGATCAAGCGCCAGGCCTGTTCTTTACCGCCGGTCAATTCAAAACTGACCACACCGCCGAAATGGCTTTGTTGCCGCTTGGCCAATTCATGCTGGGCATGGGAAACCAATCCGGGATAATGCACCTTCGCTACCGCGGGCTGCCGCTCCAGCCATTTGGCCAGCTCAAAAGCGCCGTCGCAATGCGCTTTCATGCGCACCGCCAGGGTTTCCAGCCCGGATAAAAACACCCAGGCATTAAACGGACTCATCGTCGCGCCGCCGGTACGCAAGTAAGGATAAATGTCATTGTCGATCAACGCTTGGCTGCCGATAACGGCACCGCCGACACAGCGGCCTTGGCCGTCGATGTACTTGGTTGTCGATTGCACGACCAAGTCAGCGCCCAAAGCCAGCGGCTGTTGCAAAACCGGCGTGCAAAATACGTTATCGACCACCAACAAACAGCCACGATCGTGCGCCAAATCGGCCAAAGCCCGGATGTCGGCAATCTCGATCAAGGGATTAGACGGCGTCTCCAAAAACAAAAACCGCGTATTGGGTTTGATAGCCGAGTCCCAAGCCGACAAATCGGTCAAATCGACGAAGTCGGTCGTCACGCCGAACTTACCGAAATAATTCTGAAAGGCCAGCACCGTGTTACCGAACACGCTGCGCGAGCAGACCACATGATCGCCGGCCTTCAGCAAAGCCATACCGACCGCCAAGATTGCAGCCATGCCGGACGAAAACGCCAAACAACGCTCACCCTTCTCCATCAGCGCCAAACGCTCCTGCAAGGCCGTGACGGTGGGATTGGTAAAGCGCGAATAAATATTGCCCGCTTGTTTGCCGGTAAAACGTAACGAAGCCTGTTCGGCCGACTCGAACACATAGCTAGAGGTCGCATAGATCGGCATGCTATGCTCGTCTTCGTGAGTGCGTTTATGTCCGGCTCGAATCGCCTGAGTTTCCAGGGCGGATTGCCGCCAGTCAAAGTTCGTCATGCTCTTATCCCTTAGTTATGCGCGATAGTGTTTGCGCCGGCATTGCGTTGTTCCTGGGCGCTATCGTTGCGTAAGGCTTGGACGCGTGCCAGATAATCATCGTCGATGTCGCCGGTCACATAATGTCTGCTAAAGCAAGAGGTGTCGAACTGCTTGATGTTCGGGTTGCCCTTGCCCACCGCATCGATCAGATCCTCAAGATCCTGATAAATCAGTTTGTCGGCACCGATGGCCTTGCACACCTCCTGCTCGGAACGTCCGTGCGCAATCAATTCGTTGGCGGCCGGCATGTCGATGCCGTAAACATTGGGATAGCGCACCGGCGGCGCCGCTGAAGCGAAATATACTTTATTGGCGCCGGCATCGCGTGCCATCTGAATGATCTGTTCCGAGGTAGTCCCGCGCACCACCGAGTCATCGACCAGCAATACGTTTTTGCCGCCGAATTCCAGCGATATCGCGTTCAACTTTTGTTTAACCGATTTCTTCCGCATTTTCTGGCCGGGCATGATAAAGGTGCGTCCGATGTAGCGGTTTTTCATAAAGCCTTCCCGAAACTTCACCCCCAACTCGTGAGCAATTTGCAGCGCGGCGGTGCGGCTGGTATCCGGAATCGGAATCACCACGTCGATATCGTGATTGGGCCACTCTTTCTGAATTTTTTTAGCAAGCTTTTTGCCCATGCGCATGCGGGCTTTGTATACCGAAATATTGTCGATAATCGAATCCGGACGCGCAAAGTAGACGTATTCGAATATACAAGGACTATGACTGGTCTTCTCGGCGCACTGCTTGATGTGCAATTTACCGCAAGATTCTATAAACACCGCCTCGCCCGGCGCGATGTCCCGGATCAAGCGAAAATCCAATACGTCTAATGCCACGCTTTCGGACGCGATCATATAATCCGTGTAGCCCTCTTCCGTTTTACGCTCGCCGAACACGATGGGACGAATGCCGTGCGGGTCGCGAAAACCGAGAACCCCGAAACCGGCTATCATCACAACCACGGCATAAGCGCCGCGGCAACGCTTATGCACGACGCTAACGGCTTTGAAGACGTCGTCGACGGTCAAGGTCAATTTACCGGTCTGCGCCAGTTCATGCGCAAACACGTTCAACAACACCTCGGAATCGGACTCCGTGTTGATATGGCGTTGATCGTCGACAAACACTTGAATTTTCAATTCATCGGTATTCGTTAAATTGCCGTTATGCGCCAATGTCAACCCGAACGGCGAATTCACGTAAAAGGGTTGCGCTTCCTCGGCGCTGGTGCAACCGGCGGTGGGGTAGCGCACATGGGCTATGCCCATATTGCCTTTCAGTTTCAGCATTTCTTCGTTGGAAAATACGTCGCGGGTCAAGCCGTTTTCCTTGCGCATATGCAGCCGGGAACCTTCGCAGGTTGCAATTCCGGCGGCATCCTGGCCGCGATGTTGTAATACGGTTAACGCATCATAGAGTTCCTGATTGACATTTTGATTGGAAACGATCGCGGCAATACCACACATAGCAAACCTAAATAACTAACGATAATGAATGTAGCCCATCAAAGTCGATGGGATATGACTTTTAAGCCAAACGGCAAGTGCTTGAAACGGAGGAATCAACAAGGATTGTTTCCACCAGGAATCCTCCGGTAGCGGCGTAACGCCGGCCAGCAACACAAGCACTGAAACCAATACGGCTCCTCTGACGATGCCGAACAGCATGCCTAATAAACGATCGGTACCGGTTAAGCCGGTTGATTCGATAAGGTAGTTCAATATGAAACTGACCAGGCTACCCAACAACAATGTCATGAAGAACAGGACAATAAAAGCCGTGACGATACGGGCGGACGGATAGTCGATATGATTTTGCAATAACACCGCAAAATCACGGCTGTATTGTAACCCCACGCCGATCGCAACGATCCAGGTCAACAATGCGAATGCTTCTTTGATAAAGCCCCGGAACAAACCGATGATAGCCGAAACCGACACCAAGCCAACGATGGCAAAATCGATCCATATCATGTTATCCAGCGCAAACGTGCCCGACATAACAGAACCCACACTATTAACGTCTCGCCGCTAAGCTAATCGTCCTCAGCGAAGAAGCTGTTGACATTGATCTTTGCCAATTTAGACTTCATTTCCTGCGCCTTAGCCCTATCCAACATCGGTCCGACTCTGACCTTATAAATCGTTCCTTTATCGCTTGCGGCCTCCTTGACCGATACCGCGAAACCCTGTTTTTTCAAATTGTCCAGCATGGCCGTTGCATTCGATTTTTTACTGAATGATCCAACATTCAAATACCAGCGCGTCGTTGCACTTTCCGCCGCGACGGCAGGCTTACTGGTTTGTTCGTGTACCGATTTTGTCGATTTCTCCGGAGCATCTTCGGACAAGACGCGCGGCGCGGGTGTTTTCAATACTTTAACCGGCGCAGATTCAGCCGGAGCGCCCGGTAAATCGACATCTTCCTCTTCCGCCGTCTTAGGCTCGAGTTGCGTTAAATTCGAGCGGGGTGACGCGCTGGCGACGTCTTTCTCCGAAATCGTCGCGCCGCGACGCGTCGCCATGTCCAAATCGGCTTCATCTTCGTCTTCATATGAAGACGTCGCCGAAGGAGCCGGCGGCTTTTCCGGGGCCGGTATGGTCGCTACGTCTTCCGCCTTTTCGGGTAAGGGCATGATTTCGACATCCTGCGCTTTGCCGGGCAATTCGGGAATCTTCAATTCATTGATGCTTTTACCTGATTCATCGATCGGGTCATCGAATAACATAGGCACAAAAATCGCCGCCAGTGCCGTAATGACGGCCGCTCCGATCAATCGCTGTTTTAACTCTTGATCCATGTTCATCACCTCTAAGAAAAGTGGGATAAATATTCAGACACCAAAAAAAAGGAACCAAAAATCAATATCAAGTCGCCCGGCTGTGCATGGTGCCTAGCGTCTTCAAAGGCCGCCGAAAAATCGGCATAGCCATGATTCACCTTGTCGATGTCTTGCTGATAAAAATAATCTTTCAATAATGCCTCGTCAGCGGCACGCGGAATTTTCAACGGGGCTAAATACCATTGCGCCACGCGCTCGCGCATGATCGCTAAAACGCCTTGAATGTCTTTGTCTTTCATCATTGCAAAAACGGCATGTATCCGAACCGACGGGAAGTCACTTTGTAAATATTCCAATAAGGTTTTTACGGCTTGCGGGTTGTGGCCGACATCCAACAAAATCGGTATTTCTCCGGCGATTAATTGAAATCGACCCTTTAATTGCACGGCTTGTAAACCTTGCCGAATCGCAGAAACATCAACCGGCAAACGATCTTGCAAACAATTGATCGCCATGATAACCGAAGCTGCGTTTTGAAACTGGTGCCGGCCTTTTAAAGCCGGCTCCGGCAACCGACTTAATTTTACCCGATCGCCAACCCATTCCCAGCCGTCACCCAGCTTGCGATAATTAAATGAAGCACCGATCTGAAATAAGTCGGCCTGCTTTTCTTTGGCGGCCTGTATCAGCGACCGGGGCACGCGATAGTCGCCTACGATCGCGGGTACCGCACGCCGAAATATTCCGGCCTTTTCCAGACCGATGGCCTCTTCCGTGTGGCCCAACCAATCGATGTGATCGATAGCGATAGTCGTGACGATAGCCGCATCGGGATCAACGATGTTGACGGCATCCAATCGACCGCCCAAACCGACTTCCAGAATTCTGACATCAACATCGTTTCGACTGAATATATCCAGAGAAGCCAAAGTACCGAATTCGAAATAACTCAAACTGGTCTCGTCACGCACGGCATCGATACGTTCGAACGCGGCACAAATAGCCTCGTCGGACACCGGTTCACCGTCGACCCGGATGCGTTCGTTATATCTAAGGATATGCGGAGAAGTGTACGCGCCGACACGATAACCTTGCGCCCGGTAAATCGCTTCGAGATAAGCCACACAGGATCCTTTACCGTTGGTTCCGGCAACGGTAATGGTCGGGATACTTTTCGGTTTGTGGACTAAGCGCGCATAAACGCCGGCGACCCGCTCCAAACCTAAATCGATCGGCCTTGGATGAAACTGCTCCTGCCAATTCAGCCAGCCATCCAGCGTATCAAAACGCGCCATTATGGCTATTCAACGAACGTTTCGGCAATGCTGTCCGCAATTTGGTGATTGGTTTCTTCGGCGATAACGGTATCGGCATTTGGGTAAAGGATATAAAGAATACTGGCAATTTTATCGCGCATTTCTCGCCTATCGATGATCATATCGATCGCGCCGTGTTCCTGTAAGAACTCGCTGCGCTGAAAGCCTTCGGGCAGTTTTTCGCGCACGGTTTGTTCGATCACGCGCGGACCGGCGAAGCCAATCAACGCATCGGGCTCGGCAACGTTGATATCGCCCAACATCGCCAGACTGGCCGAGACGCCGCCCATGGTCGGATCGGTCATGAACGAGATATAAGGAATGCCGGCCTCGGCCAACTTGGTCAATGCCGCGCTGGTCTTTGTCATCTGGAACAATGAATACAAGGATTCCTGCATACGCGCGCCGCCGCTGGCGGTGAATACGATAAACGGTATCCGGTCTTGCAAACTGCGATTGATGCCGCGCACGAAACGCTCGCCCACGACCGACCCCATCGAGCCGCCCATGAAGTTAAAATCAAACGCGGCCGCGACGATACCCTTACCCTTTAGCGTGCCTTTCATCACCACGAGTGCGTCGTTTTCGTTACTTTGTTTCTGCGCCTGTTTAATGCGGTCTTTGTAGCTCTTGCTGTCCTTGAACTTCAATGGATCGCTCGGTTTCAGGCCCGCCCCGATTTCTTCTCTGTCTTCCGGGTCCAGGAACAAGTCCAAACGGGTACGCGCCGATATGCGCAAATGATGGTCGCATTTCGGGCAAACGCTGAAGTTTTTGACGAGTTCGGCATTGAACAAAATGGCGTCGCAACTGGGACATTTATTCCACAGGCCTTCCGGCACATTGGTCTTCTTTTCCGCACTGTCGGTTCTGATGACGGACGGAACTAACTTTTCAAACCAACTCATTCGGTGTTTACTCCACTTATATTCTTAACTGTCCATTGCATGACGCATGGATTTCAACAAGTCGATGATTTCTCGTTTTGCCTGGTCCGGATTGTCCGGATTGGCTTCGATCTTACTGATCAAGGCGCTGCCTATGACGACGCCGTCGGCAATCTCCGCGATAATTTTCGCCGTATCGGCATCTTTGACGCCGAATCCGACTCCCACCGGCATCGCCGTATTGTTCCGGATCAATTTTATTTTTTGTTCTACGTCGGCCGTATCCAGATGGCCGGCGCCGGTCACGCCTTTCAACGATACATAATACAGATAACCGCTACCGACCGCGTCCATTTTTTGGATACGCTCGGCCGTGGTATTGGGAGCCAGCAAGAAGATTTGATCGATCTCGCGCTCGCGCAACAATGCGACGCAGTCGTCCGCTTCTTCCGGCGGCAAATCCACGGTCAGTACGCCGTCGACGTCGGCCCTGGCCACCGCGTTCGCAAAATCTTCATAGCCCATGATTTCGATCGGGTTCAGATAACCCATCAGCACCAAAGGCGTAATTGGATCGGTTTTGCGGAATTCCATCGCCATGCTTAGCACTTTGCGCAAACCGACATGATGAGCCAAGGCCCGCTCGCTGGCGCGTTGAATCACCGGACCGTCCGCCATCGGGTCGGAAAACGGCACGCCGAGTTCGATGATGTCGGCGCCGGCCGCCACCATTTGATGCAACAACGGTACGGTAAATTCCGGATAAGGGTCGCCGGCGGTAATAAAAGGGATCAGCGCCTTGCGGCCCGTCGCTTTCAATTCGGCAAATTTAGCGGCAAGGCGGCTCATAGACTGATCCCCTCGCGTTGCATGATGGTGTGCATGTCTTTGTCGCCACGTCCTGACAAATTGGTGATGATGATTCGGTCTTTAGCCATGGCCGGCGCCAATTTCATTGTGTAGGCCAAGGCATGGCTGGACTCCAGGGCCGGGATGATGCCTTCCAGCTTGGTCAAGGCATGAAATCCTTCCAAAGCCTCGTCGTCGGTGATATTGACGTAATTGGCCCGGCCGGTATCCTTCAGCCACGCATGTTCGGGCCCGACCCCCGGATAGTCTAAACCGGCGGAAATCGAATGGGTCTCGATGATCTCGCCGTCGTCGTCCGCCATCAAATAGGTGCGGTTGCCGTGCAATACGCCTGGGCGGCCGGCGCACAGCGGCGCGGAATGGCGTCCGCTGGCGATGCCGTCGCCGGCGGCTTCGACGCCGTACATCGCGACGTCCCGGTCGTCGATGAACGGGTAAAACAGGCCGATCGCATTCGAACCGCCGCCGACGCAAGCCACCAAAGCATCCGGCAGGCGGCCCGCCTGAGCCAGACACTGCTGTTTGGCTTCACGCCCGATCACGGCTTGAAAATCCCGCACCATCGCCGGATAAGGATGCGGCCCGGCCACGGTGCCGATGATGTAAAAGGTATTGTCGATATTGGTCACCCAATCGCGCAAGGCCTCGTTCAGGGCGTCCTTTAAGGTCTTGGAACCCGATTCGACCGCGACCACGGTTGCGCCCAAAAGCTTCATGCGGTACACGTTCAAGGCCTGACGGGCGACGTCGACCGCCCCCATGTAGACGACGCATTCCAGCCCCAAACGGGCGGCGACGGTAGCCGTCGCCACGCCGTGCTGGCCGGCGCCGGTTTCGGCGATGATGCGGGTTTTCCCCATGCGTTTGGCCAGCAACGCCTGGCCCACAGTATTGTTAACCTTATGGGCGCCGGTATGATTCAAATCTTCGCGTTTCAGATAAACCTGGGCGCCGCCCAAATGTTCGCTCCAGCGCTTGGCGTGGTACAAGGGCGACGGCCTGCCGACGTAATCGCGTAGATCGTCGTCCAGCTCTTTGATAAAGTCCGGATCCTTCAAATAGCGTTGGTACGCCTCATTCAGCTCGCTTATCGCCGGCATCAGCGTTTCCGCTACAAAAATACCGCCATAGGGCCCGAAATGACCCCGGGCATCCGGCATATCGTATTTATCAGTCATCGTGTTCCAGTGCTCGATTAGTTTTTCTTATAAATTCAGCCATTTTCGCTACGTCTTTGATGCCTTTATCGGCTTCCACGCCGCTGCTGACGTCCAGTGCGTAGGGTTGAACCTGCCGCACGGCCTGCGCCGCGTTGTCGGGAGACAAACCGCCGGCCAAAATGACCGGCAAAGCGCAAGTCCTCGGGATCAATTCCCAATCGAAACCGCTGCCGGTTCCCCCCGGTGCGCCGGGGTGGTATGCGTCCAACAGCAATCCGGCCGCATCGGCGTAACGCTTTTCGACTAGCGCCAAGTCGGTATCCCCTCTCATGCGTATCGCCCTAATATAAGGTTTTCGGTAAATCCGGCAGTCTTCCGGCGCTTCGTCGCCGTGAAATTGCAAGCAATCGATAGGTACTTGCTGCAGCACCCGCTCTATCCACGCCCGCTCGGCATCGACGAATAAGCCGACGACCGATACAAAGGCCGGCAAAGCCGCAGCGATTTCCGCGGCTGTTTCTATCGACACATGACGCGGACTGGGCGAATAAAACACCAAACCGATCGCATCGGCGCCCAACCTGGCCGCCGCCAACGCGTCTTCCGGCCGGGTAAATCCACAAATTTTAACGCGGGTTCGCATATTTCCCCATCTAAAAAAGGCCGGCTAGAATACCACAATAGGCGTTCGAATCGCGCATGTTAAACGCGAAAACCCCCAAAATTTTTGCCGGCCATATCAGCAGCCTAGCGCCTAATGGCTGTGATCGTGCTGATGACCGAAATCCTGGTCGAAATCCTCATGGATATCCTCATGGTCATGTTCGTCGATCATGCTGTCGCCGCCGTGCTGATGCCGCGCCGCCGCCTCTTTGTTGAGTTCCGTGACCGGCTCGACCGCGACGCCGTACTTATAAACCATCAGCCCGCCCAAGTCCGCCGTCAACAGCAGCAAACCAAACAGAATCGCGGATAAAATGAGATAAAGAATGTTGGCCGCGCCGTTAATTCGGCCGCCGGCGGCCCAACGCCAAACCGCCAGAACCAAGGCCAGCAATAATAGCGAAATTCCCAATTGCTCGTGGCGTTCCATGATTTCGTGGACATCGCCCCCGTGAGGAATCGAGGCGGCGGCCGCCAGTCCCAGCGCCACCGTCGCGCCGGTGAACAAGACGCCGAAATACAAAAACCAGCCCGCTGCCCGGCGCCATTCCGATCTGCCGGCCATGCTGCCGAGCAAATCAATTAAGAAGAACAAGGACAACAAAGCGATCGGATAATGCACGAACAAGGGATGCCAATTGGCCATCGCCGAAATGCCCGGCATGATTTCGGCAAACATTTGCGCCGGCGACAAGACCAGCAAGCTTTCGACAAAACTCAGAAAGCCTTCCACCGCTCCGGCTACCCCGCCGCCGGAATCCGCGCCGCCGTGCACGTAATATTGAATAGGACTGCTAGATAAATCGAACACTGCTCCCCCTTCTCAGCTCGAAAAAATTGGCATCACTCGATAACCAAAGCGCTTTCCTGCAAGGCTTGCGATTTGGTTTCGATCAACTCGTCGCCCTGCTGTTGCACGAACAACACTTTCAGATGTTCGGCGTTCGCCAGCTGCATGCCCTGCTGCTGGCCGACGCACAATAACGCGGTAGACCAGGCGTCGGCCACGGTCGGGTCGTCGTGCAATACCGTGACCGCCACCAAATCGTGCGTCACCGGGCTGCCGGTGCGGGCATCCAGAATATGGCTGTAGCGTTTTCCATTGACATCGAAGTAATGCCGATAAGTTCCCGAGGTCATCACGGCAAACGGCTGATCCTTGGGCATCGTCAGCACCTTCATCATCCGCTGTTGGTCCGGCAAGGGTTTTTCCACGGCGATGCGCCAAGCGCTGCCGTCGGGTTTGTGACCCTGCGTTTTCAACTCGCCGCCGATTTCTACCAAATAGTGCCCTACGCCCTGCCGTTCCAGGATCCGGGCGATTTTCTCGACGCTATAGCCTTGCGCCACCGACGACACGTCGACTCTGACCTTCGCCGGCTTCCGCGCGTGGCTGTCGTCGACGATCACCACCTTGTCCATCCCCACTTCCGACATGGCATTGCGCAGGGCTTCTTCATCGGGAATACTCAAGACATCGTCTTTGAAACCCCACAAATCGAACAGCGGTTTTATCGTCAAATCGTAACAACCTTGGGTGGCGCGACTAACCCGGCCGGCCACGCTCAATAGCCCGACGATCTCCTCGCCAACGAACTGGCTGTCGCCGTTCGGATGATGATTGAAAGCCTCGATGGCCGAGTCGGGCCGGTAATTGGACAAGGCCTTGTCGATGTCGGCGAATTCCTTCACCACCGCCGACTTCAAAGCCTGGTCGTCCACCGGCTTTTCCGACCAGTAAGTGATGTGATAAGTCGTGCCCTGGGCGAAGCCCTCGAATTTCGTCATGTCCGGAGTCCGGTTACAGGCTAGCAGCAGCACCGAACCGAGCACTGCAAACGACGAACGGATCGTATTCTTCATGATTAATCGATGATTCAACGCAACAATGCGGAAATAGTTTTGAAATCGGGGTGGCGCGCGTCGCGCAGCCACTCGAACAATACCGATTCGTGATTGCTTACGCTAACGCCCAATTGGCGCAAGCGCGCCAAAGCATTGTCTTTATGCCGGTCCGAGCGCGAACACACGCTGTCTTCGCAAGCCAGCAAAGCATCGGACGGCATCGACCGATCAGCCATGCTTCATCACCCTGGCCTTCTCGCGCTGCCAATCCTTTTCCTTGGCCGAAGCGCGTTTGTCGTGCAATTTCTTACCCTTGGCCAGCCCTATCTTTAATTTGGCCCGGCCCCTGATCCAATACATGGACAACGGAATCAAGGTATAGCCTTTGCGTTCGACCGATCCGATCAACCTGGACAGTTCGCGCGCATGCAGCAACAGTTTTTTCCGCCGCACCGCATCCGGATTGACGTGCGTCGAAGCCGACAGCAGCGGCGATACGTGAGCGCCGCATAACCAGGCCTCTCCGCGCCTGATCTCCACATAGCTTTCTTTCAGCTGAACGCGCCCCTCTCTCAAGCTTTTCACCTCCCAGCCTTCCAATACCAAACCGGCTTCGAATTGCTCTTCTATATAGTATTCGTGCGTGGCCTGCCGATTAACCGCAATGGTATTGTCGTTTTGCTTTTTTTCCTTTTTGGATTTTTTCGATGCCATAGGCTTAGCTTGATTTTTAAACTGACTGCAAACAATAATTTTGTTATTTTAACCGACCCGCTCATAAAATAACGACTTAATCACAGGTTTCTGCACCATGACGGACAAAACCAAATCCATACACGGCGAATGGTCGTCGCGCTTCGCCTTCATCCTGGCCGCCACGGGGTCCGCAGTCGGCCTCGGCAACATCTGGAAATTCCCGTACATCACCGGCGAAAACGGTGGCGGCGCTTTCGTGATGGTCTACCTGCTGTGCGTGTTGGCCTTGGGCATTCCGATCATGATTGCCGAAATCATGATGGGCCGGCGCGGCCGGCAAAGCCCGATCAACACCATGACGACGCTGGCTTCCGAAGCCGGCACCGACCCGCGCTGGCACTACGTCGGCTGGACGGGCATGATCGCCGGTTTCTTGATCTTGTCCTATTACAGCGTGATCGCCGGCTGGGCTATGGCCTACATCGTCAAGGCGTTTTTCGGCGCCTTCATGAACAGCAACCCCGAAGAGATTCAGCGCCTGTTCGAAAACCTGAAGGCCAGCCCGATACAACAGGTTTTCTGGCATAGCGCGTTCATGCTGATTACCATGCAACTGGTCATGCGCGGCGTGCAGGGCGGCTTGGAAAAAGCCGTACGCTTCCTGATGCCGGCCTTATTCGTCATTCTGGTATTGCTCGTCGCCTACGCGATGGGTTCCGGCGCATACGAGCAAGGCATGGCGTTTATGTTCAACCCCGACTTCAGCAAAATCGACGCCGATGCGGTATTGACCGCGATGGGACACGCCTTCTTCACCTTGAGTCTGGGCATGGGCGCCATCATGGTGTACGGTTCCTATTTGCCCGGCCACGTATCGATCGCCCAAACCACGTTTTTCATCGCCGGCGCCGACACCATCGTGGCTTTATTGTCGGGCATCGCCATCTTCCCGCTGGTATTCGCCAACAACTTGGAAGCCGGCGCCGGACCGGGTCTGATTTTCCAAACCTTGCCCCTGGCCTTCGGCCATATGAGCGGCGGCTGGCTGTTCGGCGTCTTGTTCTTCGTATTGCTGTTTTTCGCCGCCCTGTCTTCTTCGATTTCATTGATCGAACCCGCCGTGGCATGGCTGGTGGAAAACAAGGAAATCGAGCGGCATAAAGCCTGTAGTTGGGCCGGGGTGGCTTGCTGGGCGTTGGGCGTGGGCGTGGTGTTCTCGTTCAATATTTGGTCCGAATTAAAACTGTTCGATAAGAATCTATTCGAGCTCTTGGACTATCTGACTGCGAATTTAATGCTGCCGCTAGGCGGCATGGCTATCGCCGTGTTTGCCGGCTGGATGATGAAACAACAACACGCCGAGCAGGAGCTGGAAATCCCCGGCCAAGGCTTCCAAGCCTGGCACTTCCTGATCAAATACGTTTCGCCCGCCGCCGTGTTCCTGGTATTCCTGCATGTGCTCGGAGTGCTTTAATGATCTCCACGGTACAAAAGAGCGCATTGGTAAAGTTTTCCGCGCAGCAGATGTTCGACCTGGTCGACGACATCGAGTCCTATCCGCAATTCCTGCCGTGGTGCAGCGGCAGTAAAGTACTGCGCCGCGAGGACGATATCGTCGAAGGCCGCATCGATATCGCCAAGGCCGGTTTTCACAAATCCTTCGCCACCCGCAATCGTTTGGACCGCGGCGGTAAAATCTACATGAGTTTGCTGGAAGGCCCGTTTAAGTCGCTGGAGGGTGTATGGACCTTCATGCCCTTGCGCGAAGACGCCAGCAAGATTTCACTGGACCTGGAATTCGAAATCGCTAACGCCTTCGCCAGTCTGGCCTTTGGCCCGGTGTTCAACCAAATCTGCAACACCATGGTGTCCTCATTCACCCAACGCGCCAAACAAATCTATGGCAGATGATTCGATTCGGGTCGAAGTGGCTTATGCCGAGCCGGAACGGCAAGCCGTAATCGCTGTTGAGCTGCCCCCGGAAAGCACGGTCGAACAAGCGATCCAGGCATCCGGAATATTGCAACAATTCCCGGAAATCGACCTGACTCAACAACAGGTAGGAATCTTTGGCGCGCTTTGCAAGCTAGACAAGCCGGTTGCAGACGGCGACCGCGTGGAAATTTACCGTCCACTGACTCAAAGCCCTACGCAAGCCAGACGAGAGCGGTTGAAAAAATAATTTGCATTAATCAGGGTTAAATCAGCCTAAGCCATTAGAATTAAAATAGAATTTTTTCAAATACGGCACCTTAGGTGTCTAATTGGTGTTAAGGTCTGCTTGGGAATAGTTTTTCAGTTGGTGCAGAGTTAATGAGCAAGAGATACACTCAGAAGGAAAAAGAGTATATGGCGGATATGGCTATTGAAATTGTAGTTAAGCTAAATGGCGATTACCCCTCGTTCAAAAATTATGTTTGGGCTGCGCAACATCTACTGAACGGCGGCACACCCAATAATCAAGTTGACGAATTAGTTATGGAAAAACTTAAATCGTCGGGCCGCTTATAAGCTTCGCTTTTGATTTTTACCAAAAATGGATACCGTACCTATCATGAACACTATCTCTATTACCGATATCCTTGCGCTTCCGGTACAGGAACGCATTCAACTAGTTGAGCTTATTTGGGACAGCGTCGCGGCAGTACCTGAAGCCGTGGAAGTTTCACCGGAGCTTAAAGCCGAACTGGAACTACGCATGGTTGAATTTGAGAGGAATCCTGAGTCTGGTTATTCCTGGGATCAAGTAAAATCACGCCTTAAAGATGGTTCATGGCGTACCACCTGAAATTTTCTGCACGAGCATTACGTGAAACGGGCGATGCAAAAGAATGGTACGAATCACAGTGCGTTGGTCTCGGCGAAGAATTTATCGCCGCAATGGAACTCAGCTTAAACAAGTAGAGCAAGCACCATTGCCCTATGCCGAAGTAATTCCAGGTGTCCGCCGCGCACTCCTACCCCGTTTTCCATTCGGTTTATTTTATGTGGTGCGCGGCAATTTAGTACATGTGTTGGCTGTATTGCATGACTCCCGAAATCCGAATCGTTGGCCTAATCGCCGCTAAGCCAACGCTCAACTCGAATGTGCTGCCAATAAAGCTTGACGTCGACACTGCGGCAGTAACCATTGATTGGGCATAGGCATTCTACCCCTGCTGCAATACAATATACGGTCCTGCCCTTCGAGATCGAAGGTCACTTTTGTTTTTCATCGGCACGTAAAATTCATGAGCAAAGACATCCGCATACAACGCCTCAGCGGCGAAGCCTTGGTTCAATACATTCCTGAACTGGCCCGCCTGCGCATCGAAGTCTTCCGCGACTTTCCGTATCTGTACGACGGCGATTACGATTACGAAAAAAAATACCTGCAAACCTATATAGACTGCCCGGAAAGCGTCATCGTGCTGGCCTTCGACGGCGATAAAATCGTCGGCGCGTCGACGGCGATCCCATTGAAATACGAAACCGACGAAGTCAAAAAACCGTTCGTCGAAAACGGCTACGATCCGGACGAGGTGTTTTATTGCGGCGAATCGGTGTTGAACAAGGCCTATCGCGGCCTGGGCATAGGCGTCAGATTTTTCGAGGAACGCGAAGCGCACGCCGAAGATTTGGGCGGCTTCAAGCACATCACTTTCTGCTGCGTCGAACGTCCGTCCGACCATCCGCGCCGCCCGGCCGATTACGTGCCGCTGGACAGATTCTGGAACAAGCGCGGCTATTACAAACACCCGGAACTCAAAACCACTTACACCTGGAAGGATCTCGACGAGGACGAACAAACCGCTAAACCCATGACTTTTTGGCTGAAGGAAGACCATGCCTAGAATCGCCAGCGCTCAATACGACATCGGTTTTCTGGAAAACTGGGACAATTTCGAAACCAAAATCCGCCGCTGGGTGGAAGAAGCCATCACCAACAAAGCGGACATTTTGCTGTTTCCGGAATACGCCTGCATGGAGCTGGCGTCGCTATTCCCGAAACAGGTTTACACATCGCTATCCGGCCAACTGGACGCTTTGCAAACCTTGTTGCCGGACTACCTGCGGCTATTCCAAACCCTGGCCGGCGAGCATCGGGTTTATATCCAAGCCGGCACCTTTCCGGTCAAACACGACAACGGCGAATTCCGCAATCGCGCCTACTTCTTCACGCCGCAGGGCGATTACGATTATCAGGAAAAGCTGACCATGACCCGCTTCGAAAACGAACATTGGTTCATTTCTCGCGGCTTGGATATCAAGGTATTCGATACGATATACGGCAAAGTCGGCATCAACATTTGCTACGACAGCGAGTTTCCGCACTATGCCCGGCAACAGGCCGAACGCGGCGCGACCTTGATTCTGGTGCCTAGCTGCACCGACACCGAAGCCGGCTATTACCGGGTCCGCATCGGTTGCCAGGCGCGCGCGCTGGAAAACCAATGTTACGTGGTGCAAGCTTCGTTGGTCGGCAATGCGGACTGGTCGGAAGCGGTCGACGTCAACTGCGGCGCCGCCGGCGTGTACACCGCCGTCGACAAGGGCTTTCCGAATAACGGCGTTCTGGCGATCGGCGAATATAACAAGGTGCAATGGGTCTACGCCGATCTGGATTTGACCGCGGTTGCCACCGTTAGGGAACAAGGCCAGGTATTCAACTACCGGGACTGGCCCAAACAGTTCGATTGCCGATAGCCGGGGGGAACTAACTCTTATTCGGGCCGCCGCGTTAATTCGTAACGGAAGAATCCGCCCGGCCCCTCTAATGTAAAACTCTAAACTCGGCCTTAACAGGCCTCGAGTTAAATCACCCCCGGCAAAGCCGGGGGCTCATATCGGTTAGCCCCTCAAAGGGGCGGATGCTGGAATCGCCTAAAGGCGATCAACTTTTCCAAAGGCTCAACTGCTCGTAACGCTCCTCTTCACGTTCCTGCTCTCGGATATAAGTTCGGACCCTCTCCAAAGCTGTTCTAAAGTCCTAACACTTTTTTGATTCACAATCCGGATGAGACCGAAAAAGCGCCTATGCGGCCTTTGCTCGGACTCAACCGGAAAAGCGGGACTAGTCTTTAAGCTTGATGGTCACGCCTTGAGTTCCCAAAGCGAATTTCAGCCCTTCGCCGCTGCCATTCAGTTCGAGCACGACACCATGCTCGTTTTTCAGCGCTATCGCTCCTTTTCCACCAGCGATGGTAACGCCTCCCTTCACTCCGTAATAAACACCTTCGAAGTCTTTCAAGTCGTTTAAGTTATACACGATACCGGCCGCGGTAAACTTAGAAATGCCGACATCGGCCAGGCTAAGCCCGCTGATATCGAAGTTGTGCTCGGCACCCTCGTAAGTCATGACGCCGCCGCCCCAGCTCCAGCCAATCCCGGCAGCGACGGAACCTACGTTAAGGTTAATCGTGCCGCTGATTCTGGACGCACACCCGTTCTGGTCCTCGCCGCTTCATTGTTGACGAACCATTCGCGTTAACGTTCAATAGAAATTCAAGCGACCGGCCGCTCAAGTGCCTGCCCGATTGCGCAAGTCCTCCGGCATATAGCTGCGGTCTCCCAGCACTTCCAACATCGGTCCGTAAGTCGCAAATTTAACGATGGACAATGACGCCGCCGGAATATTGATGCGATCCCGGTAACGGCCCACATCGATGCCCAACAAGCTGCAAAGGATGATGCGCAAGGTGGCTTTATGGGACACCACCAGCACATTGCCCGAAGCATGCGTGGCTTCGATCTCGGAGATCACCGGCAGCGCGCGCGACGCTATTTGCATGGCGGTTTCGCCGCCGGTCGGCGGATTCCAGGCCGGATCGGTTTGCCATCGTATGTAATCCTCGGCGTAATGCTGTTTTACATATTCCTGCTCTTGATCCTCCCAGGCGCCGTATGCGATCTCGCGCAGGCCGTCGCGCGGTTGTAACGGCATATTCACGGCATCGCATAGCGGGCCTACCGTTGCTAGCGCCCGTTTCATCGGACTGGCGTAAACCGCGGCCCAGGCTATCGTTCGATACGCTTCGGCAAAAGCCTGCGCCATTTGTTTGCCTTCCGGCGTCAAATCGATGTCCAGATTGCCGCAATAGGCACCGCGTTGGCTGTATGCCGTCTCCCCATGACGCAGCAGATAAATTTTCAGACTCATGGCTATCGGCTTCCTTTACCGGCATTAGGCACCGCCGGAACTTGCCAAATTTCGTCGCAATACTCGCGGATCGCCCGATCCGAGGAAAACTTGCTGGCCCGCGCCGTATTCAAGATCGACATCCGCGTCCAGCGTTCCTCGTCCTTCCATGCGGCATTGACTTCATCCTGACACGCCAGGTAAGCGCCGTAATCGGCGCAAACCATAAACGGGTCGTGATTGGCCAGATTTTCGACCACCGAGCGGAATACTTCGTCGTCGCCATAGGAAAAATGCCCCGATCCGATTAGCTTAATCGCATCGGCAAGCTCGGCGTCTTGTTCAATATATTTCGAAGGCCGGTATCCATCCTTTTGCAACTGTAGAACCTGATCGGCCGTCATGCCAAACAAGAAAAAGTTCTCGTCGCCGACTTCTTCCCGGATTTCGATATTGGCCCCATCCAGCGTGCCTATGGTCAATGCGCCGTTCAGGGTGAACTTCATATTGCCGGTGCCCGATGCTTCCTTGCCGGCCAACGAAATTTGTTCGGACAAATCGGCCGCCGGATAAATGAGTTGGCCATTCTGCACATTGAAATTGGGCACAAACGCGACCCTAAGACGACGATTCACCTCCGGATCGCCATTGACGACCTCTGCCACCGCGTTGATCAGTTTAATGATGCGTTTGGCCATGAAATAACCGGGCGCCGCCTTGCCTCCGAAAATGAACGCCCGTGGCACCGGCCGATAATCCGGATCGCGTTTCAAGCGATTATACAAGGTGATTACGTGCAGAATATTCAAATGCTGACGCTTATACTCGTGAATGCGTTTGACCTGCACATCGAACAGCCAGCTCGGATCGAGTTCGATGCCGGTCTGCTGCCGAACATAGGTTGCCAACCGTTGTTTGTTGGTCAGCTTGACGTCGCGCCACGCCTTGCGAAACGCCGCATCGTCGGCCAAAGGTTCGAGTCTGGCCAATTGAGCGGTATCGCATAGCCAGGCTTCTCCAATCGAACGATTGATCAAGTCAGACATGGCCGGATTGGCCAGGGCCATGAATCGCCGAGGCGTCACACCGTTGGTTTTGTTGCTGAAACGCTCCGGCCACAGGGTGTAAAAATCCTTGAGGACATTCTCCTTCAGCAGCTGCGAATGCAAGGCCGCCACGCCGTTGATGGAGTGGCTGCCGACACAGGCCAGATGAGCCATGCGCACCCGTTTGCTGCCGGCTTCATCGATCAAGGACAGCCGCGCGATCAAGGCATCGTCTCCGGGATGATCCCGGCGCACCTGCTCCAAAAAGCGCGCGTTGATTTCGTAGATAATCTCCAGATGTCTGGGCAACAATTCCGCGAACAACGGTAATGGCCAAGTCTCCAGGGCTTCCGGCAACAGGGTATGATTGGTGTAACCCATGGTGCGAACCGTCAAATCCCAAGCCTCTTCCCATGCCAGTTGCCGCTCATCCACCAACAAGCGCATCAGTTCGGCGACGGCGATCGACGGATGGGTGTCGTTGAGTTGAACGGCAAACTTATCGGGAAAATGCTGCGGCGGCAAGCCGAGCACATCCAGAATTCTCAGCATGTCCTGCAAGGAACACGACACAAAGAAATACTGCTGGGCCAAGCGCAAACGCTTGCCTATTTCAGGTTCGTCGTTCGGATACAGCACCTTGGTCAAGGTTTCGGAAACCACCTTGTCGTTGACCGCCGCGTAATAATCGCCGCTATTGAAGCGTTGGAAATCGAAGCTTTCGCACGCCTCCGAACTCCATAAGCGCAGCGTATTGCAATTATTGACCCGGTAACCCAATATCGGCGTGTCGTAGGCCATGCCCTTGACCGCGTAATGAGGTACCCAACGCGCTCTCACAGCTCCTTGCCGATCCTGATAACGTTCGACGTGTCCGCCGAAATTGACGTAATAACAAATGTCCGGCTTAGCGATTTCCCATGGGTTGCCGCCCCTCAGCCATTTGTCGGTGATCTCGCATTGCCAGCCGTCGCGGATCTCTTGATCGAAAATACCGAATTCGTAGCGGATACCGTAACCGGCCGCCGGCCGCTCCAGCGTCGCCAGGGAATCGAGATAGCATGCGGCCAGCCGGCCCAGACCCCCGTTACCTAAGCCGGGTTCTTCCTCTTCGGCCAGCAATTCGTCAAGCTCGAAACCGAGTTCTCGCGCCACTTGGCGCGCCTCGGATTCTATGCCCAAATTCAGCAAATTGTTGCCGAGATGCGGTCCCATCAGGAATTCGGCGGACAGATAGCAAGCCACCTTCGCGTCCTTTTCAAGTAGATTCTGCAGCGTGTTGACCCAGTTCTTTTGCAAGCGGTCGCGTACGGCCAAAGCCATTGCCTGGTAATAATCGCGCTTGTTTGCCAATACCGGCAGTTTGCCCAGGCTATAGATCAAATGGTCGCACACGGCCTGCTTGAGCGGGGCCGCGTGAGCGCTTGAACGGCTGTTGTTTATGTCGGCTGATGGCTGCGGATTCTTGGCATCGATGTTCGATTTTTTTAACATTTCGCATCCTCATCTGTCAGTCGGATTAAAACGGCCATTTCCAAGCGGTAAACTCCGGCACGTCAACGCCGTGTTCGTAGGCATAGTGGCTGCAGGCGATCTGCATGCCGCGCAATTTCTCCTTGACATGCGCGCCGGATACATTCAGCCCCGGAACCCGGTTGATCACGTCGATGGCCAGGCTGAAGCGGTCGACCTCGTTGCGAATCGCCAATTCCAGCGGCGTATTGATGTTGCCTTTCTCCTTATAGCCGCGCACATGGATGTTCTTATGATTGGTGCGGCGATAAGCCAGGCGGTGTATCAGCCACGGATAACCGTGGAAATTGAATATGACCGGCTTATCGACGGTGAAGAGACTGTCGAAGTCCCGGTCGGAAAGACCGTGCGGATGCTCGCTTTCCGGCGTCAGGCGGTAAAGGTCCATCACGTTGACGAAGCGGATTTTCAATTGCGGGAAATGCTCGCGCAACAGGCACACCGCCGCCAAGGCTTCTTGGGTCGAGATGTCGCCGCAGCTGACCATGACCGCGTCCGGTTCCGCGCCTTGGTCGTTGCTGGCCCAATCCCAGATGCCTATGCCTTTGGTGCAATGTTCGATCGCGGCATCCATGTCCAGGAATTGCAAGTGTTTCTGTTTGTCCGAAACGATCACGTTGAAGTAATTCGTACTTTTCAAGCAATGATCGGCAACCGACAGCAAGGTGTTGACGTCGGGCGGCAGATAGATGCGGGTCACGTCGGGGCTTTTATTGACGACCACGTCCAAAAAGCCGGGATCTTGATGGGTAAAACCGTTGTGATCCTGGCGCCAAACGGTTGAGGTGATCAACAAGTTCAGCGACGACACCGGCGCGCGCCAGGACAGTTCGTTGCAGATATCCAGCCATTTGGCGTGCTGGTTGAACATCGAGTCGATCACATGCACGAAAGCTTCGTAACTGGAGAAGAAGCCGTGGCGGCCGGTCAATAAATAGGTTTCCAGCCAGCCTTCCAAGGTGTGCTCGGACAGCATTTCCATGACCCGGCCGTCCGGAGCCAACTCGCCGCCGTCTTCGTCTTCCGGCAGGTAATCGGCCAGCCACATTTTCTTGCTGGCCTGATAAATGTCGTCCAGTTTGTTCGAGGTGTTTTCATCCGGACCGAATACACGGAAGTTGTTCGGATTCAATTTGACTACGTCGCGCAAAAATACGCCCAATGGCCGGGTGTTCTCGACTTCGGCTTCACCGGGGCGCTCTACCCTGACGCCATAGTCACGAAAATCCGGCAGGCGCAGGGCCTTGCGCAACAAACCGCCGTTGGCGTGCGGATTGGCGCTCATCCGGCGCGTGCCTTCAGGCGTCAGCGCCTTCAATTCCGGAATCAGTTTGCCGTCGGCATCGAACAATTCTTCCGGATGGTAGCTGAGCAGCCATTCTTCCAATTGTTTCAGATGCGCGCGGTTTTCCTTCATGCCGGACATCGGCACCTGGTGAGCGCGCCAAAAACCTTCGACTTTGTGGCCGTCCACTTCTTTCGGCCCGGTCCAGCCTTTGGGGCTGCGCAGCACGATCATCGGCCAGCGGGCCCGACTCGGCGTGCCGCTGCTGCGGGCCTGCTCTTGAATGGCGCGTATTTCGTTGACGCAATGCTCCATGACCGCCGCCATGCGTTGATGCATGGTTTCCGGGTCGCTGCCCTCGACGAAATAAGGCGTCCAGCCGTAGCCTTTGAACAGATTTTCCAGTTCTTCGTGGCTGATGCGGGACAGCAAGGTCGGATTGTTGATCTTGTAACCATTCAGGTTCAACACCGGCAATACCGCGCCGTCGCGGATAGGATTCAAGAATTTATTGGAATGCCAGGAAGTCGCCAACGGCCCGGTTTCGGACTCGCCGTCACCCACCACCACAGTGACCAGCAAATCCGGGTTGTCGTATGCCGCGCCAAAAGCGTGAGACACGCTATAACCCAATTCGCCGCCTTCGTGTATCGAGCCCGGTGTTTCCGGGGTACAGTGACTACCGATACCGCCGGGGAAGGAAAATTCCTTGAAGAACAGGCGCATGCCGTCCAGGTCTTCGCTTTTGTTCGGGTAAATCTCCGAATAGGTGCCTTCCAGATAAACCGGCCCCAATACGCCGGGCGCGCCATGGCCGGGACCCGCCAAGAATATGGCATTGAGGTCATACTGCTTGATCAGGCGGTTCATGTGGATATAGGTAAAACTCAAGGCCGGGCTGGCGCCCCAATGGCCGAGCAAACGATTCTTGATATGCTCGGGCCTTAGCGGTTCCCGCAGCAAAGGGTTGTCCCGCAGGTAAATCATACCCGCCGCTAAGTAATTACAAGCTCTCCAGTAGGCATGTATTTTCGATAGGGTTTCGTTATCCAGTGGCGTCGCATTGCTCAAGGTTGGTTCGGACATGATAGTCTCCTTTTGACAGTTAATTTGCTGAACACGCTTATTAATTAAAGATTCTTAAACCCGAATTCGGGATAAACACACTTCACTCAGACTAGAGTCCTTTTTTGGCGCCGTTAGCACACTCAACATTCGAGGCCGCTTAACGACAATCATCCTTAACGGGGAACCGGCTTATTGATCCAACAGCCCGACGAGGTATATTCCAGCGATGGCGTTGAGCCTTATTTCCCCCATTTTTAAAAATGCTTCATCAACCAGTTTGGCATTAGGCCATTCGGCGACGATTCGAAGACGACTTCATATTAATAGCTATCCTGTTGAACACCGGCGTCGGCAAAAACCTGCTGTTCGAATACGTTTTGGACGATGAACAACATCACGTAGCAGATGATCGCCGCGCTGATCGGCGTGGACACCCAGCCGATACCGATTTTCCCGACCTCCCACCAGCGTATCTGCCGCAATCCTTTGATGCCGCGCGCCAAAGCAACGCCGACCACCGCGCCGATAACCGCTTGAGAACTTGAAACCGGCACCAGTGGAATCGGCGGGAGCCCCAACTCCATGACAAATTTTTGCAGCGAGACGGAAGAAAAAATGAATAACACCAGGGATTGGGAAACCACCACGACCCATCCGCCCAGAGGCCCTATCGGCACGATGCCCTTTCCGACAGTGATCATGACGGGCCTTGAATAGAATACGCCCACACCGATCGCGATGCCTCCCCATAGGAACAAACGTTGCGGAGCGGACAGCGAAAACAGGTCGCCGACCTGAATATCCTGTAACGGCGAGGAGGCGACGAAAACCCCCATGACATTGCCGATGTTGTTGGCGCCCAGGCTGTACGCGCCAAACATGCCTGCCATCACCAGGCCAAGCCGTGTCCACTGATCCAGCCACAGCAGATGCGGCTTCGTGCGGCCGATCAATGCATCCAGCCCTAGGTAAATTAGCCAGGCAAACAACGCGCCGAGTATGGGGCTTGCTACCCAGGTGCCGGCGATTTGACTCAGAGAGCCTAAATCGGTGGGTGAATCGCTGAATAAATTCCAGCCTATGATGCCGCCGACGACGGCCTGAGTGGTCGAAACCGGCACCCCCCATTTGGTCATGCTGTATACGGTCACAGCCGCCGACAAAGCCACGGTGAAAGAACCTGCCAACGCATTCACCGCGCCCAATTTGCCTAGACCATGCGATGCGCCTGCGCCGCTGACGACGGCTCCCAATACCACGAAGATCGCGCATAGGATAGCTGCGGTGCGAAAGCGCAGCATGCGGCTGGTCACCGCCGTACCGAAAATATTCGCGGCGTCGTTGGAACCCAGCGACCAGCCTAAAAACAAACCACTGGAGAGAAAAACGAAAAAGGCGATATCGATCATCGTAGCGATCTGCTAAACGGAACGTTTCAGCGCATAGATGGCTAAGGCATCCCCGGCTTCATCGGCCAAATCGGCCAATCTATCGATATGGAGTAAATGATCGCGCAAGTGACATTTACGCTCCAAAGGATACTCGCCGGCAAAAATATTTTTGAGCAGCCGAATAGCCAATTTTTCGGCTTCTTCTTCATGATAATGAATCTTATGAATGAGATCGTTGACCCCTTTAGGATCGCGAAAATAAACACGGGATGCCGCGACGGCATGTTCCATCGCACTACAGGCATGACAGACAAAATCGACGATAAGCTCGGCGCAGTCGGCCGGAAAACGCGGTTCTTCTATCCCCAGCAAGATAAAATGTCCGCGCATTCGGTCCAACAAGCTATCCAGTTCGGCCAGCAGGCTCAACACGTCGGCGGCGGTATCGGGCAGCAACATTTCCGTATAAAGGATTTGCCCGATATGCGATCGCAAACCGTCGCCGCGCGATTCGCTAGCGGAAATCAGCTGCATTTTTCCTTCCGCGGTTTCCTGCCAGCCCTCTTTCAAATAGGCGGTCACGCCTTCCTGATAAGCCAAAATCGCGGTCGATACGGCGTCCAAAAAGTCTTGGATTTGCGACTCGACTATCCGCGTGGTGCGAAAAGGGGAAAACTTCATATCCAGCATAGGGTCATTCCTCTTCCAAGGCTTGTTTGGCTTTTGCCAATAGTTCCCGCTGCTCGTCATTCATCTCGGGAAACTTCAGATCGAGGTCGTTTAATGTCCTGCTGACAATATCCGCAACGATGGCCCGCATCGCCCACTTGTCGTCGGCCGGCACGATGTACCATGGCGCCCATTTGGTGCTGGTGGCGCTGATGGCTTTCTCATAGGCATCGACGTAATCGTCCCAATAGCCACGCTCCTTCATATCCGCCAGCGAAAACTTCCAATTCTTTTCCGGCCGTTCCAACCTGTCCATGAATCGGCGTTTTTGCTCCTTTTTGGAAACGTGCAGGAAGAATTTCAAAACGATGGTGCCGTTGCGCACCAGATGATGCTCGAACGCGTTGATGTCTTCGTAACGCGCTTCCCAAAACGCCTTGCCGTGCTTGCCGTCCGGCAGTTTCTGTTGTTCCAGCACATCGTCGTGGACTTTGACCACCAGCACGTCTTCGTAGTAGGAACGGTTGAAAATACCGATGCGGCCGCGCTCCGGCAGCGATTTCATGTAACGCCACAGGAAGTTGTGGTCCAGCTCCTCGGCGGACGGCTTCTTGAAACTGAAAACCTGACAGCCTTGAGGATTGACGCCCGACATCACATGCTTGATGGTGCCGTCCTTCCCTGCCCCGTCCATGGCTTGAAAAACGATCAACAACGAATAGCGGTCGTCCGCGTACAACAATTGCTGAGATTCGGCCAGTTCTTCTATGCTCTGTTGCAAGATTTCGTTCGCTCTTTCCTTGACGGCCTTCTTGCCGAACTCTTTCATTTCGTCGGTTTGATCCCAACCGGTATGGTAGTCCTTGAGTCTAACCTTGCTATCGGGCTTGACCTTGAACAGGTTTACGATCTCTTTTTTTATCATGGTGCTGCTCCCAGCCGCGCTTCAGTGTTTATGCGTTCAGCGCCGGCGAATACTGTTCGGCAAGTTGTTCTATGTTCCCGAAATATTGCTGATAATCCGGCGAGTCGACATGGCTGTAATTCCAGTTTTTATATAAGTCGGTAATTTTGGTAAAAAATTCCCGCGCATCGTTTTTGTCTTTAAATTTAAACTCGGAGGTAATCAGCTTCTTCAACAAGCGAAAACTGGCGAGTTGCCTTTCGCGCGGCATGCAGGCATCCACCTCGTCGAAGGCGTCCTGCTGCAGATACACCATATCCAGCAACACCGATTTTTGCCATTCGACAAAATCCTCCAGTGAGATGCCTTCTTCGCCGGTGACCTGCATGATTTGGTAGATGCCGTCACCGCGCTCCAGAAGTCCCATCATATTCTTGACATCGCCCACCCATTGCGGATCGAGTTCCTTGGTAAACCAGGGCGCCAATTGATCCAAATAACGCGACCAAGACATCAGCGGATCGATGGCCGGGTAAAAGCGTCGATAGGCGCGGTCGGCGGACAAACCGAGAAAGGTCTTCACCGTGCCCAGCGTCGATTGGGTAACGGGTTCTTCGAAATTACCACCGGCCGGCGAGACCGTGCCGATCAAGGTCAGCGTGCCGGTCGAACCGTCGGCGCAACGAATGACGCCGGCGCGTTCGTACAGATTTTTGATCGACGAATCCAAGTACGCCGGAAAGGCTTCCTCGCCTGGAATTTCCTCCATGCGGCCAGAGGTTTCCCGCATCGCCTGCGCCCAGCGCGAAGTCGAATCGGCGATCAACAGCACGTGGAAGCCCATTTGCCGAAAGTATTCGCCCAAGGTAATCCCGGTATAAATCGAGGCTTCGCGGGCGGCGACCGGCATCGAAGAAGTGTTGCAGATAATGATGGTACGATCCATCAAGGTGCCGCCGCTGCGCGGATCCTTGGTGTTCGGATATTCGTGTATGGTCTCGACGACTTCCCCGGCGCGCTCGCCGCACGCGACGATGATGACGATATCCACGCTGGAATAGCGCGCGATCAGACTCTGCAACACGGTCTTGCCCGCACCGAACGGCCCCGGGATACAGCCGGTGCCGCCTTGGGCGATCGGGAAAAAGGTGTCGATGATGCGCGTGGCCGTGGTCAAGGGCTGAACCGGGAACTGGCGTTCGGCAAAACGTTTGCGCAGCAGATTTTCCGTAATCGGGCGCCGAATCGGCCAGGTACGGGTCAGGGTCAATTCCTTTTCCTCGCCCCCGGGCGCTTGATAGCGTGCAACCACTTCATTGATGTTAACGCTGCCGCTGCGGATCCAGGTGATCTTCACGGCTTCGGCTTCCTTGAAGGGAATCATGATTTTGTGCTTGAACGGGCCTTCCGGCACCGTGCCCAACACCGCGCCGGGAGTTAATATATCGCCTACCGCGGCCTCGGCGCTGAACTGCCATTTTTTCTCGGGATCCAAGGACGAAACCGTAACCCCTCGCGGCAGAAAAAAACCGTATTTTTGCGCCAACACATGCAGGGGGTTCAGCAAGCCGTCAAAAACTTGGCCGAGCAAACCGGGGCCTAGCGTGGCGGACAGCATTTCCCCGGTCAGTTCGACTCGGTCGCCGACCCGCACGTCGCGGGTATCTTCGAATACCTGCATGTCCGCGGTGCGTCCCCGCACCCGCAGAATTTCGGCTTTGAGCCGTTCGTCGCCGACACGGATATAACCGACTTCGTTTTTCATGACCTCAACGGCATCGTCAAACTCGATCAAGATCAGACTTTCCTTCACGCCAATCACTGTGGCATAGGAAGCGCCGGTATTGTTATTAGTCATGTCTTACCTCATCCATCAATTTTTGGAAGCGTTGTTTTGCAGTGCCAGCATCGTGAACCAGCCAAGCCTGCAAAATATCCCACTTAAAAACAAAAGCCGTAATCGGTTCGAAACCGAAAGGATTGACGTCGCTCAATCGGGACAAATGCCGCCATACGATGTCCATCATCAGGCGCTCCAATCCTACCGCGTCGCCCGCCGCGATCAGGTTGCCGGCTTCGCCTATCCAGGGATAAATGGAACCCAAACGAAAGTCCGGCGCGTCCCAATGGCTTTCAATATGGCTGACCCAGCGACCGATACCCCAATTGGTCAGGCTTTCCGAAACATCCCGTTGCGCATGGCGCAGGCGCAGCGCGGCCAGAACGGTCTGTAGTTCCAGGCGATATTCCACGAAATTCCTCAATGCGGGCTGCTCTAACGCTTGCAAAGTTTTAGCCGCATAGGGCACGAAATTGCGGCGACCCAACTTTTGCGCCGACAAACGCCAGCCGACCAATTGTTCGGCTTGATAAACTTGCCTGGTTTCATGCGCTTCCAGCATGCGCAAACGCTGCTCCAGGCGTAAACGAGTCAAGGGCAGGCGTTCGGCATGCGCGAAATAGGGCAAAAAAGGCAGACTGGCCACGACCGTGTAATAATCCTTCATCGTCTCGACCCTAAGCGTCTACTCTAGGCCCGTCACGATAGCCTGAAACCGCGGCGACAAGCGATCGGCCAACATTTTGGAAATGGCCTTGTCCGATAAATCGATTTCCAGCTGTTCGCCGATTAGCCTGACTTTGGCCCCGCCCTCGACATCGCTTGCGGCAACCAGCTCGACCCCTTCGCGCAGCATATCGCTGGCAATGTTCAATATCGCCTGTTTGCCCATCGCCTGCAGTTCCTCGTCGGAATGACCGCTGAATATGGCCTCGGATAAAAGGATCTGGATTTTTTTGTCTTTGACGAATTCATCCACGCTATGGCCGGCCAATACCAAAACCAGATTTTTAATCAGCTCCCGGTCTTGGGTCGCGGACGTCACCAATCTGCGTAAGAAGGTTTCAAACGCAGCGGATACATTATTTTTCAACTGCAGAACGGTGTCGCGGGCGGAAAGTTTTAAGGCTTCCGAGGCGGCAGCCCGCTCGGCTTCGATTTCAGCCGAGGCCTTAAGCCGCATTTGTTCGACTTCATTCCGAGCGTCCGCAAGCAAGCGGGAGGCTTTTGATTCGGCGTCAGCCAGAATTCGTTCCGCTTCTCGACTGGCACTTTGTACCCCCTGATCGCGGATTCTATCGATCAAGCTCTGTACGCTCGAATCGGCATTTTTTTGATCCATAATATCGGCCTCCCGTTAGCTTACTTAGGAATTCCGGCGGAAAGCACCAATGCAAAAACAAATGCGAACACGGCAAAGCCTTCGACCAGTGCGGCCGGCGCCAGAGAAATACCGAAAATTTCCAATTTGCTTTTGGATGCGTTGATCGCCGACGCGCAGGCACTGCCTTGGGCGAGTCCGCTCAACAACAAGGCAATGCCCGTCAATATGCCCAAGCCGAAAATAGCCGGCGAGTTCGACAGCGTAATGTCGCGCCGCAGCACCATGGTCACCACGACCCCGAATATCGCTTGCGACGATGGCATTGCGGCGACGGCAATGAAGCGCCCGAAACCGCTCTCAATTTCTACCATGGCCCCACAGGCCGCCATTCCGGCTCGGGCGCAACCAAACATACTGCCGACCGCCCCGAGCGCCAACGGCGCATACATGCCCAGCCAACCCAGCGACATCATCAAGGAATCCATATCTAACCTCTTATCTATTAAATTAACTAAACCTGTGACCGGAACTCCGCCGCGCTTTCATCTTTCCGTGCGCCGGAAAGGATTGAACGGTGTGCCTTCATCTTTTAAGCCCCAATTGAAAAATTCGATCACGTTCAAACGCAGTCCTTGAATCACGCCGCTCATCAGACCCAACACAAAATTGATCGTATGCCCTAACAGCAGCACCAAGAACGCGAAGACTAATCCTATGCCGGGCATCGCCTGGTAGATATCGCCCGCCATGCGGTTGAACTCGATCGCCAGGGAACCGCTGGCAAGCCCCAAGGCAAACAAACGCAAATAACTGAATATGTCGCCGAACGCACCGGTGAATTTGGTCAAGCCATGCAAGCCATGCAGCAGTCGTTGTAAAGGTTTTTCATAGGGCGATGAAAACAACAACACCAATATGCCGCCTAGGCTCGCCAAAATGACCGGCAGGATTTTCAAATCGTCGAGCGCGAACGAGCTTATGAACAACAACACCAAGCCGGCGCTAACGATCAAGGCCCACCCCACCGGAGCCAACGCTTCCAGCCTGCCCCGGTAACGCAGCGCGTCCATGATGGTCGCCAGCAGAATATGCAGGCAGCCGATGAAGATCGAAATTTTCATCATTCGATTGGAATCGTTCATATTCAATAGATGGAACGACGCCAAGGGCGAATCTTCCGAAGGCTCGATGCCGAAATAGCTGCCGATCAACATCCCGTACAATAGCGAAAGCGCTACGATCGTGGCGCACAGCGGCCGAAACCGCCGTCCCGCGCGGCCTTGGCCCATTTTTCTCCAAAAGGCGATTAATAAGCCGCCTAAAATCAGGGCATAACCGGCATCGGCCAGAATCATGCCGAAAAACAAGGCGAAGGAAATAAACACTATCGCCGAAGGATCCCAGGTACGATAGCCCGGCGTCATATAAAAATTGACCAAGTCTTCCCCTGCCGCGAGCCAATCGGGATTTTTCAGATAGGTCGGCGGACTGTCGTCCGGCTGCGTTTCCCGGATTTCCAGATGCACGCCGTGCTGCGCCGCATAATCTTTAATCCGGCCCATCCGCTCATCAGGTGCCCAACCGCTCAGGGCAAACATGCCTTTTCGCGATAAGGTTTGATTCTGCGCGGCCTTCAAGGCGGCCTTGTCTTCGACTTCGGCGATATTGTCGCTGAATAACGTGTACCAACGCGTCAAATAGGCCCGTTCCGCTTGGGTATCTTCAATGACCAACTCCAAGTCTTCCAGACGGGCTTCCAGATTGGCTCTCGATTGGCTACCGATTAAGGTGCGAGTGACCGGCATATCCTGCGGTTCATTTTCGGCAATCACAACCACAAAGCTGAAACGGTGGTCTTTTTTGACCACTTCGTAAACGATAGGCAAATCCCGTAGCTTGGCCATATCGGCATGCGGCACTTGATAGAACCATAGGCGAAGATTGCCCATTTCCGGCAACGGGGAAAACACGAAGTCCCCCCATGGACGCATGTCCTGAATGCGCTTGATCAGGAAATCCCGTTCATCGGCCAGTGCGTGTAAACGGCGTTTGACGTCCAACGTTTGTTGCTCGACGGTAACGGCATCAAACCGGGTTACATCTCTGCTTTGCCGCCGCCTGTGCGGATAGTCCCGTAAAAAATTCAATGCTTCGCGCGACTCGGCACTGGGACCGGCATGCGCTTGGCTGGCGTTATCCTCCGCCAACGGCACGATATGCAGACAGCCTAATTCCTGCAAATCGCTTAATAAACGTTCGCGGTCTTCGGCGAAACCGACCAGCAACACTTTGGACAAGCGAACTATGCTCATTCCTCGGCCTCCGTTAACGCGCCCCGTATTTGCAATTGCTTGGACTTGGCCAATTTCGACGTGACCACCGCCGAACGTTCGGTTTCGCCGAGATAGATACGTAAGCGTTGAATGTTTTGATGCGTGGTCGGAATCAGGATTTTTTCGAACAGGTTGACGCGCTGGGTGATGCGGCGCATTTGCACCCGCAAAATGTCCAAACGCTCGGCGGCGATTTCCGCTTGCAATTGGCTGATCTTGGCATCCTTCAGACGCTGGACCAGCAAATCGAGCCACGGCGGCGTTCCTAGAAGCGAATAATCGGCGACTTGGCAATCCATGGACTCCAGCACGGGCAGCCTGACGCCCACCACGTTTTGTTCGCCCCGCTGATAAGCTTTGACGACAATGAGATCCTTTAACCGCAAACTTTCATCGGCCAGCATCGGCAACTCTTCACCGATACGCGTCTGCAAGGCGTCCAAGGCCGACAATGCCGCCGCATACTCCTCTTGCGCTTTTTGCGTCTCCATCGTCAACTGCCTGCGTTTCAGATCGAGCGAAGGCAACAGGCGCTTATACAGCTTCAGTTGTTCCTGCTGATGATGCAAGGCCTGCTTGCTCAGTTTCAACTTGGCCATGCAGGATTACTCCGAATTCGTTTGCGCGGCTTGCCGTGGAAAATATTTTTCGATCAGATTTTTCTTCATCAGCAGCTCCTCCGGCGCGAAACATTCCGCCAAGGTCTGCCAGCATAAATCCAAAGCCTCGATCACCGGCAAGGACACGCCGATATCCATGAAACGCTGCTTGAACAAGCCGCCGAATTTCAACAACTTTTCGTCGAATGGCGACAATTCGAAGGCCATCGCTTGTTTCTTTTGCGCTTCGACCGAACCGGAATAAAAACGGATCATGGTATTCATGATTTGTCCGTGGTCTTCGCGGGTGGCCTTGCCGATCACATGCTGCTTGAGCCTGGACAAGGAACCGAATGGGTCGATGATGCCGTCGTGCAAATAGAACTGGCCCTCGGTGATATAGCCGGTATTGTCCGGCACCGGGTGAGTCACGTCGTCGCCCGGCATCGTGGTGGCGGTCAAAATGGTGATGGAGCCCGCCCCTTTAAAATCACAGGCCTTTTCATAGCGCTGGGCAAACTGGGTATACAAATCTCCCAGGTAGCCGCGCACGGCCGGGATACGCTCCTGGGCGATACCGAGTTCTTTCATGGCGTCGGCGTAGGCGGTCATGTCGGTCAACAACACCAGAACCCGCTTGTTTTCCTCCACCGCCATTTTTTCGGCGACGGCCAACGCCATATCGGGAATGGTCAGACGCTCGACCAATGGGTCCGAAGCTTGATTGACGAACATGACGGTGCGGTGAAACACGCCATGCTCTTCAAACGCGGTGCGGAAAAAGTAGTAATCGTCGAAAATCAGACCCATGCCGCCGAACACCAATACATCGGCATTGGCTTGAAAACCGATGCGCGCCAGCAATTCGTTGTATGGCTCACCGGCCACCGAAAAAATCGGAATTTTCTGGCTTTCGACCAGGCAATTGAACAAATCGATCATCGGCACTTTCGTTTCGATCATGTGCGTCGGCATCACGCGCATCACCGGATTGACGGTGGGGCCGGCCACCGGAATACGAGGGTCGTTCCTAAGTTCCGGCCCGCCATCGATGGGCTCGCCTGATCCGCGGAAAATTCTACCCATAATGTTAGGCGAATAAACCACATCCAAACCGCGCCCTAGAAAATTAACGCTGGCACCGGTCGACAAGCCCTTGCCGCCGGAAAAGACTTGCAGGCTGGCGATGTCTTTATCCAATTCGACGACTTTCGCCAGAGAGGTTTCGCCATCGGGATTTTCGACGACGGCCATCTCGCCGAACGCTCTGCCTTTGGCGCGGACTCGGGCCGTGTCGCCGACGATTTCTAAAATACGGGTGTGGCGGGCAAGATTTTGAATTTGACTCATAAGTGTTGCTCCAATTCGATGATGATCCTTCAAGAGGCGATAGCCTCGTTTTCTAGCCGACTGCACATTTTTGTCAAACGTTACGGATTATTCACCAGTTGAAGCAACAAAGCAAACCAAAGCAATTTCTCGAAGATATTTCGCTTACTCAAGTAACACCTACTTTTGACATGGGTATTCGCCGCATATTAAAGCGCATTAAATATGACAAAATTATGAAACATGACACGCAGAGCGCGCCTTTTTCGACGGGAAAGTACACCCTGCCGGTCCGTTTTTTCTTTACACGCGTCCGAATAAAAGTTTGTTCTCAACAGACTGAGACATTTTACTTGGCTAATATTTGAAAAACCGCTAGTCTGTTGTCGCGACTAGCCTACTTTTTCGAAATCCTGGATCAACTGACGACGCATGAACGCATCTAAATTCGGTATGACTTTCCACTCGTATAGGTATCATTCACTTAACACAAGCCTCTTTACCCTCTCTGTACTCTTAGCGAGTCTGCTGACTGGATGTGACAAAACGGAAGCCCCCCCCGCGCCCCCCCCGCCCAAGGTTGATGTGGTCGAGGTCATCCAAAAGGATGTGCCCATACACCAAGAATGGATTGGAACGCTGGACGGCATGGTCAACGCGAAGATCCTGCCCCAGGTTACCGGCTATTTGATTAAACAGAATTATCAAGAGGGGCATTTAGTCAAAAAGGGCCAGTTGCTGTATGAAATCGATCCCCGGGTTTTTCAATCGAACCTAGACGGGGCACTCGGCAACTTGGCAAGGCAACAGGCTATTTTGAAGACCGCCCAGCTCGATTTGCACCGGGTGGAACGATTGTTACCCGAAAAGGCGGTTAGCGTAAGGGACCGGGATAATGCGGTCGGTCACTATGCCTCCGCCGAAGCGGACGTGATAGCGGCCAAAGCCGAGGTTGAAAACGCGCGCTTGCAACTAGGCTTTACCAAGATTCTATCGCCCATCAGTGGTATCGCCGGTATATCGAAAGCTCAAATCGGCGACCTGGTAGGTCCAGGAAGCAGCACGCAGGAACTGACCACCGTCTCGCAGCTCGACCCGATCAAAGCCTACGTCCCGATGAGCGAGCAGCAATATCTTTATTTCGCCCGAACGGACCCTGGCGACATGGATCAGCATAAGAATTCAATTCAACTGATTTTGGCCGATGGAACAACCTATCCGATATCCGGAGAGTTTTTCTTTGCCGACCGCGAAATCAATATCAAGACCGGCACCATTCAGGTCGCCGTTCTATTTCCCAATCCGAATAATCTATTGCGCCCCGGACAATATGCTAGAGTTCGGGCCGTTACCAAATACAAACCCGGAGCCCTCCTGGTACCGCAACGCGCCGTCGGCGAAATTCAGGGCAGGCGAATGGTGGCGGTGGTCAAACCCGACAATACGGCGGAGCTGAGGCCGGTCAAAGTCGCCGAAACCATAGATGATTTGTGGATTATCGAAGAAGGACTGAAACCCGGTGAACGCGTCATCGTCGAGGGTATTCAAAAGGTTCGGCCCGGTTCGACGGTCGATCCGCAGCCGTATCGGGCGGACACCACCCCAGCCTCGGCGAGGTAGTTCCACATGGCTAAATTTTTCATCAATCGCCCTATCGTCGCGATCGTCATCGCTATTCTGATGGTAATGATCGGTCTGGTTTCCATGACGGAACTGCCGATTGCCCAATTCCCGAACATCGCCCCGCCCGAGATTCAGGTACAAACCACCTACACCGGCGCCGATGCCGTCACCGTGGAGCAATCGGTCGCGACGCCGATAGAGCAGCAGATGTCCGGCGTCGACAACATGAACTACATGTACTCGATCAACGCCAACAACGGCCAGATGACCTTGCGCGTCAATTTCGACGTCTCCACCGACCCGAATACCGACCAGGTATTGGCGCAGATGCGCAAATCCCAAGCCGAATCGCAACTGCCGCAGGACGTACGCAACTTCGGCGTGAACGTGCAAAAATCGACGGCCTCGCCGCTGATCATGTTCGCGTTGTATTCGCCCAACGGCACTTACGACAACATCTTTTTGGCCAACTACGCTTACATCAACATCAACGATCAGATGACCCGGGTCAAAGGCATCGCCAGCGTCTCGGTATTCGGCGCGGGCCAATACGCCATGCGCATATGGGTCAAGCCGGATCAATTGGCCAAACTGGACATCACGATTCCCGAAATCATCAACGCCGTACAGGCGCAAAACACGGTCAATCCGGCCGGCAAGGTCGGCGGCGAACCGGTACCGCCGGGCCAGGAATTTACCTACGCCGTGCGTGCGCAAGGCCGTCTGCAAACCGAGGAGGAGTTCGGCAATATCGTGTTGCGGGCGGAACCCGATGGTTCCATCGTCCGCATCAAAGACGTCGGCCGCATCGAGCTGGGCGCCCAATCCTATGACATGGTCGGCCGTTTGAACGGCAAACCGGCCGCGCTGGTAGCGCTGTATCAACTGCCGGGCACCAACGCCATCGAAGCCGCCGAAGGCGCCAAGAAAACCATGGAGGAACTGAAAACCCGCTTCCCCGATGATTTGGATTATGTCGTAGCGCTGGATACCACATTGGCCGTAACCGAGGGTATCAATGAAATCGTACACACGCTATTCGAAGCGCTGGTACTGGTCATTTTGGTGGTGTTCCTGTTCCTGCAAGGCTGGCGCCCCACCCTGATCCCCTTGCTGGCGGTTCCGGTCTCACTGATCGGTACCTTCATGCTGTTCCCGATGCTGGGCTTTTCGATCAATACCTTGTCGCTATTCGGCCTGGTACTGGCGATCGGCCTGGTGGTCGACGACCCTATCGTGGTGGTGGAGGCGGTGGAACATCACATCGAGAAAGGCCTGAGCCCCAAGGAAGCCACCTTAAAGACGATGCAGGAAGTCACCGGCCCCATCATCGGCACGTCGCTGGCCTTGATCGCCGTGTTCATGCCGACCGTGTTCATCCCCGGCATCACCGGCAGCCTTTATCAGCAATTCGCGGTAACGGTCGGCGTATCGGTGATGATCTCCACTTTCAATTCTTTATCGCTCAGTCCCGCCCTGGCGGCGTTGATATTGAAACCGAAGGTGCGCGGCACCGGGCCTATGCAAAAATTCTACGACGGCTTTAACCGCCGTTTCGGCATTGCCAACGAAGGTTACGTCAGTTTTTGCTCGGTACTTATTCGCAAGGCCGTGATCAGCATGATTTTTCTGGGTAGCTTGACCTTTGTTGCCGGCGGTATCGGAAAAATCGTGCCCATGGGTTTTCTGCCGGATGAAGATCAGGGTTACTTGTTCGCCGCCATTCAACTACCGAATGTCGCTTCACTGCAAAGGACGGACGAGGCCACCCGCAAGGTCGAGGAAATACTGAAGAACACCCCAGGGGTGGAATATTACTCATCGGTCATCGGCTACAACATGCTCAGCCAGGCCAATACTACTTACAACACCTTCTTCTTTATTTCGCTGAAAAACTGGGCCGAACGTACCAAACCGGAAGAACAATACACGGCGATCAAGGCGCATTTGAATAAAGAACTGGCCAAATTGCCGGAAGCCATCGGCGTGGCCTTCCCGCCGCCGGCGATTCCCGGCGTGGGCACGTCCGGCGGCGTTACCATGGTTCTGGAGGACAGGGCCGGCAAAGACGTGGCGTATTTGGCCGAAAACACCGCCAAATTCATCGGGGCCGCCAAACAGCGGCCGGAAATCGCTAACGTCTTCACGACCGCATTACCGTCGGTACCGCAGATATTTGTAGACGTCGACAGAGACAAAGTATTGAAACAAGGCGTGCAACTGTCCGATGTCTACAAAACCTTGCAGGCTTACATGGGTTCCGGTTTCATCAACTACTTCAACCGCTTCGGACGGCAATGGCAAACCTATGTACAGGCCGAAGGGGAATTCCGTAAGGACATCAGTGCGCTAGGACAGTTTTATGTGCGCAACAACACCGGCGAAACCGTACCGCTTGCCGCGCTGACCAGCGTACGTAAGACCGAGGGACCGGAATTCACCATGCGTTATAACCTGTTCCGCAGCGCGCAGATCAATGTCACGCCCAAGCCGGGTTTTAGCTCGGCGCAAGCGATGACCGCTTTGGAAGAAGTCTTTGCCGAAACCATGCCTTCCGACATGGGTTACGACTACATCGGCATGAGCTTCCAGGAAAAAATGGCGCAGCAAGGCGTTTCACCGGCGGCGGTATTCGCGTTCGCCATATTCTGCGTATTCCTGATTCTGGCCGCGCTCTACGAAAGCTGGAGTCTGCCTTTCAGCGTGCTGCTGGGCACGCCGATTGCCGTGTTCGGCGCCTTTGCCGGTTTGTTGATAGGCCAATACGAAAATAATCTCTACGCTCAAATCGGCTTGGTCATGCTGATCGGCCTGGCGGCCAAAAATGCCATTTTGATCGTCGAATTCGCCAAAATGGGGGTCGAGGAAGGCAAAAGCGTGTACGACGCGGCAATCGAAGCCGCCCGCCTGCGCTTGCGCCCAATCATGATGACCGCCTTGTCCTTCATTCTGGGCTGCGTGCCGTTGGCGATCGCCAGCGGCGCCGGTGCGCTATCCCGGCGTGTGATGGGCTATGCGGTGATCGGCGGCATGACCGCCGCAACCACCATCGCCATATTCTTGATTCCTGTACTGTTTTATGTCGTGGAAAAATCGGCCAAATCCAAAACGGCGCCGGCTGAAGGAGAAGGTCATGAATAAAGTGACGATTTTGAGTCTTGCTTTAACCATGACAGGCTGCTTCATGGTCGGCCCCGATTACGAAAAACCGCAAATCGATTCGCCCAAGCAATGGCGCTTCGGTGTGAACGATGCTAAAGACACGGCCAATCTGCCTTGGTGGGAACAGTTCAACGATCCCGTCCTGAACAGCCTGGTTGAACAGGCCCTGCTGAACAATCTCGACTTGAAAGTCGCAATCGCCAATGTCGAGCAATTCATGGGGGTTTACGGATCTACCCGGGCAAGCTTATTCCCACAAATTTTCGGCCTAGGCGGTTTCGAACGCCGGCAACAGAGTAACGCCGACAAAGGCTTAAGCGGAAAGGCTAGCGATACCGATCACGCCGATTTGGGCGCCGTAATGATCTGGGAACTGGATGTCTGGGGACAGTTACGCCGTGCAAAGGAAGCGGCGGCCGCCGATTTATTGGCTCAAGAAGCGGTACGCGACACCGTGGTACTGACCTTGGCCAGCACGGTTGCGCAGACCTACATCATACTCAGGACACTGGACCAGAGCTTGCAAATTACCCGAGATACCGTCGCTGCGCTTATCGAAGAAAAACGCATAGCCAAGGCACGGTTTGACGCCGGTTTTTCCTCTGAAATGGAAGTCAGCCAATCCGATTCGGAATTGGAACGCCGCCGCGCGCTGATTCCCTTCTATGAGCAGGAAATTGCCCAAACGGAGCACGCTTTGAGTGTTCTGCTTGGCAGAACGCCCGGGGCCATTGCCCGGGGCCTGACTTTGGACGAAATGGCCGCGCCTGCCGTCCCCGCCGGCTTGCCGTCGGAATTGCTGGTCCGGCGCCCGGATATTCAACAAGCGGAACAAAACCTGATTGCAGCCAATGCGCGTATCGGTGTTGCACGGGGAGAATACTTTCCCAAAGTCCGGCTTACCGGAGATGTCGGGCAAGCCAGTCTGGAAATGGCCGCACTGTTTACGCCGGGGGCCAACTTTTGGACCATCGGCGCGCGCGTGTTAGGACCTATCTTCACTGCCGGTCAAATCGCGGGACAAGTGCAAACCGCGGAAGCCGCTCAACGAGGCGCGTTAGCCGCTTACCAGAAAGCGATTTTGTCCGCGTTTCGCGAGTTCGAGGATGGCTTGGTCGCCAGCATCAAATCCAAGGAACGCCGAACAGCGCAAGCAGAACGGGTAGCGGCGCTGGATAATTATTTGCGCTTGTCGCGGGTACGTTATGACGAAGGTTACGCCGACTACCTCACCGTTCTGGATTCGCTGAGGCAAAATTACGAGGGCCAAATCGACTTGCTAAACGCACGTAGCGAAACCTTGACCTCGCTCATTCAACTGTACCGCGCGATGGGTGGCGGCTGGATCGTCGCGGCCGAAGAAAAAGCGCAGGTTCCGGAGCCTAGCCCGGCATCCCTATTCCCATAAAATTCGCATAGAGCGCTCGCCGGGATAAATGCAGGCGAGCGTTCCAAATTTCCGCCACGGCCACGGCGTAAGCGGGAAGCAAAGGCCATATTCAATCCGAAGCTTATAAAAACAGGCCGAAACCGCTTTACGCATCGAGCCGCTACCGGCTCATCACGCCAGCCGTCGCTTAAATCCACTCAACGCCACTGTCATTGATCGATCAAAACCAAACCCCGCGTTTTTCCGGAAGTTTGATCTATCGTGTTCATAGCCTTCCATAACAATTCGGCGTCGACCCAGACCGGCGGGTATTTGTAGCGTGATACGTCCAGGATTAAAAAGCTGTCGCTGGCTGCATGATACGCGGCCAATGGCGAAATATGACCGCCGCTTTGCTGTCCGATGGCCTTACGCAGGTAGTTGACGACAACAAAATTATCCGGTTCGGTCAAATTCTTGACGGCTAGTGCTCGAAATTGCTCGGGGCCGACTTCTCCGGCATGGATCGCTTTCGTCTTCAAGCCATGGGCCGCCAACAACTGACTCAATTGTTCCAGCGTCAGTCCCTGTCGCAGTACGGTTTCGACCCTGACGACCCGGTCCGTCCGCTCATTGAATACATTGTCCTGAGTAAACAGCGGATAGCCTTTAAATTCCGGTACGGTCGGCGCGGTAATTCGACTCGCGTTCAATACCATCGCCATGCTGGCAACACCGCAATAGGCCGGATTTTGCTGGGTTTCAAAACGCATGCTCAGGGGCAAGAAGTCCGTACGGGCCTGACTTTCGTACAATCTTTTTTCGCCCTCAGGCGAACTTAATTCGACCGCTTGCCGGCCGGCAGGTTGGTATGAAACTTGGTTTTGACCGGATTCGACGGACCGGTTGACGGATGAACAAGCGGCGAGAAGCAAGGCCATAAAAACGACGGCCAGGCTTTTGCAGTAGCGATCGCTTGTCTTACTTCCAATTGATAATTTCATGGCACGATCCATTAGTTGAGTGAATGCGACTCCGGTCTTCGAACAGGCATGCTAGAGCCTTGATTCAACGCATCGCTGAAAATTAGATCATTCATGTTCGTCATCGAAAACTGCCTTTCATGACCGCATCGCTCAACGCGGCCCCGCCGCCGCGAGGATCGGCCATACCGTATAGTCTCCCATCGGGCAGGCGCATAATCGATTGCGTTTCGCCTTGAAACATCGGCCAAGCTTCGGTTTTATAACCCAAAGCGTTCAATCGAGCCAATACCTCCGGACGCACTCCGCCCGTTTCATAATGCAGTACGTCGGGCAGTTGTTGATGATGTAAGCGCGGTGCCACCGTAGCTTGAAATAGATTCATCTCGAAATCAACGATATCCGAGATAAGCTGAACCACGGTTGTGATTATGGTCGGACCGCCGGGAGAACCCGTGACCAGCTCCAAGTCTCCTGCCGGACCGAGCATGATGGTGGGAGACATCGACGAAAGCATGCGCTTTTCCGGTGCGATGGCATTGCGATTGCCTTGCACCAAGCCGAATTGATTGGGTTTGCCCGGGTCTGTCGTGAAGTCGTCCATTTCATTATTCAGCAGAAAACCAGCCCCTTTGACCATCACCCCGCTTCCGTATAAGGAATTGAGTGTCGTGGTCACGGCGACGGCGTTACCTTGTTTATCGACGATAGAATAATGGGTGGTGTGCTGCTGCCGGGGCGATATTGCCGGATCAGCCGCATCGGTCGGTCCGAGGCCGGGACGGATTTGTTCCGAGGGCGTAGGGCTGCCGGCACGAATACGCTTGCGCCTTTCTGAGGCGTAAGCATCCGAAATCATCCGGTCGGTGGGCTGTTCCGCAAAATCCGGATCGGCCAGATAGGCGTTGCGGTCGGCAAAAGCCCTTTTTACGGCTTCGGTCCAATAATGAATGTGTTCGGCAGAGTGATAGCCCATCGAGCGAATATCGTATCCTTCCAGTATGTTCAGAATCTCGGCCATCGTAGCGCCGCCGGAAGACGGCGGCGGCATCGTGATCACGGTATGATCGCGGTATCGAAATGCGACGGGTTTCCGCCAAACCGCCCGGTATCGAGCAAGATCGTCCAGACTAATGATGCCGTTACCGCGGCGCATTTCCGATACGATCAACTCAGCCGTTCGTCCTCGATAGAAACCGTCTTTTCCGTACCGTTTAATCCGTAGCAACGTTTCCGCAAGCCGTTTTTGTTCGAGCCGGTCGCCAACCCGAAGCGCTTGACCGTTGACCAGAAAGGCATTTGAGGCTTCCGCGTTCTTCCGCAATACCGATTCGTGACTTTGCAACGATCGCGCCAAGCGGTCATGTACGACGATGCCTTCGGCCAAGTTTGCGGCCGGCTGCAGCAATTCCGCCCAAGGCCTTAGCCCGAATCGTTGATGAGCCTCCCACATGCCGGCGACGGAGCCGGGCACGCCGGCGGCAAGCGCGCCGATGATACCGGCCTTGGCCGCGGCCCCATCACCCGTGACATACATATCGCGCGTCGCTTTCAGCGGCGCTTTCTCACGAAAGTCGAGTGCGGCGGTAGCACCGTCGGCCATCCTGAGCAGCATGAATCCGCCTCCGCCGATATTGCCGGCCTCCGGGTTGACCACCGCCAAGGCAAACTGGACCGCAACCGCCGCATCAATCGCATTCCCCCCGCGCCGCAACATTTCTATGCCGACTTCGGCCGCTATTCGGTCCGTCGTTGAAATCATACCGCCTGAGCCGTAAACGCCGGCCGAACGCCCCTGCTGTAGTTCCCATTGGTGCAGTCCGAAAAAACCGCCGGACGCCGGCTGCGAGATATCCTCCGATTGTCGCGAGTGATCGGCGCAAGCGGCTAAACCGATTATCGAAACGATCAGAAGCAGAACGCAAGGTAGTGTGTAAGCCGTACGCATGTTGATCTTTGCCGATTAATGCCCCGGTGATGAAGATTATCGCCGGTGCCTGTTATTTATCCGGAAACCGGCAGACCGTAAAACCTTAATCGAACAAAGCCAGGGCTTTTTTCAGGGTTTGAGTGACACCCCAGGCCAACGGCAAGGCCACGTAACACCAAAACAGCGCCAGCAGCCAGAGCGGCGTCTTTTTATCTCGAGCTTGACTCATCATTGCCCTCCATCCGGAGCGGCCTTTCGCGGAAAGGCGCCATCCAATTCGTCGAATTCATCGTGCTTCATATGATGTTTTTCATGCACCGGCTTGATCAATAAATTGCAAATAAAACCCAACACCAAAATGCCGGCCATGATGTACATCGTCACATTATAGGCCTCGGCCTTGGCAATACCCTGTTCGATTTGGAATTCGCGAATGTAATTGACCAATACCGGCCCTAATACCCCTGCGGTGGACCAGGCCGTCAGTAAACGCCCGTGTATGCCGCCGACGTAACGGGTGCCGAAGATGTCGGCCAGATAAGCCGGTATCGTCGCGAAACCGCCGCCGTACATGCTCATGATAACCGCGTACAGCAGCACGAATAACGCGATATTGCCGATTCGTCCCATGCCGGGTACCAGTGAATACAGAACCGCACCCAACACGAAAAACACAAAATAGGTATTTTTACGCCCCAAATAATCCGATGCGGAAGACCAAAAAAAACGCCCTCCCATGTTGAACAAACTCAACAAGCCGACAAAGCCTGCCGCGGCAGCCGGCGTCGCGCTGCCTTTAAACATCTCCTGTATCATCACCGAGGCCTGACCCAATACGCCTATACCGGCGGTCACGTTCAGACACAACACCAGCCACAGCAAATAAAACTGCGGTGTCTTCAAGGCCTGGTCGATATGCACGTGGTTTTGGGTGATCATTTTGTTTCCGACTTCAGGAGGCCTCCAGCCTTCCGGTTGCCAATCCGGCGGCGGAATCCGGATGGTCAACGCCCCTATCAGCATGGACACAAAATATATCCCCCCCATTACCAAAAAGGTTTCCATCACGCCGACCGATGCGGCCGATTTAAAGTAATCCATCAGCCAGACCGACAACGGCGCTCCTATCATCGCGCCGCCGCCGAAACCCATGATGGCCATGCCGGTCGCCATACCGCGCCGGTCGGGAAACCATTTGATCAAGGTGGAAACCGGCGACACGTAACCCAATCCCAGCCCTATGCCGCCGATGACGCCATAGCCCAAATAGAGCAACCAAATCTCGTGTAAATAAACCCCCAAGGCCGCGATCCAGAAGCCGCCGCCGAAGCAGCAGGCGGCGACGAACATGGTCAGACGCGGCCCGACTTTCTCCAGCCATTTGCCGCCGAAGGCTGCCGACAAGCCCAAAAACACAATGGCCAGACTGAAAATCCAACCCAACGTCGTCAGTTTCCAATCTTCGGCCGTCGACGATGTGACGCCCAGAACCCGGGTCAGGGGCGCATTAAAAACACTAAAGGCATAGGCCTGGCCGATGCACAAATGCACCGACAAGGCCGACGGCGGCGCCAGCCAGCGGTTATATCCCGGACTCGCGCTAATGCGAGATTTGGAAAAAAAGCCCGGCATGAATTTCCCTCATGATTAACGTCAAATATTAAACAAACGCAACTATAACAAGCTAAGGATAGGGTCGGAAATAAGTTCCTGAAAAAAGCTGCGTTATATGGAAGGAGTAAAAAAGCTTTAGCTTTTTTATGCAAAAGCTGAAGCTTTTGCACTCCTTACCCCTCTGCGTCAGAATAGCCAACGCAATGCATCCCTACATTTTAGCCTTTACCAGAATCTCCCATAAAAAGGAATTACCATGACCAAACCCAAAGTTCTGATTACCCGGCGCTGGCCCGCATCTGTAGAACAAAAGTTGCGGCAACTTTATGACGTCACGCTCAACCCTGACGACCACCCTTTCACGGCTGACGAATTTAAACATGCCCTACAAAATTACGATGCCGTTTGCCCGACCGTTTGCGATAGGCTTCCTGCCGAGGTGCTGGAAGTGCCGAACAAACGTTGCCGGATTTTAGGCAACTTCGGCGTGGGTTATAACCACATCGACATCGCCGCGGCAGAACGGCAGGGTCTGGTCGTCACCAATACCCCCGGAGTGCTGACCGAAAGCACTGCCGATATCGCAATGACCTTGTTGTTGATGAGTGCAAGGCGTGGCGCGGAAGGCGACAGGTTGGTGCGCTCGGGTCAATGGACGGGATGGTGTCCGACGCAAATGATGAGTAGCGATGTTACCGGCGCCAGCTTAGGTTTGATCGGCTTCGGCCGCATCGCCCAAGCCATGGCTCGTAAGGCTCACCACGGTTTCGGCATGAAAATCCTGTACGTCAAACCGACACCGGCGGACCCGGCAGTCGTCGCCGACTTGAAAGCCGTCCGTTGCGAAACGATCGAAGAGCTACTGCCGCAATGCGATTACGTATCTCTGCATTGCCCGGGCGGTGCCGAAACCCGGCATTTGATCGACGAAAGCCGAATAAACCTGATGAAACCCAGTGCACATTTGATCAACACGGCCCGCGGCGACGTTGTGGATGGCAAGGCGCTCATCGAAGCGTTGCGAGAAAACCGCATCGCCGGCGCAGGTTTGGACGTCTATGAAAACGAACCCAATCTCGACCCGGGCTTTTTGACTTTGGAAAATATATCTCTGTTGCCGCATCTAGGCAGCGCGACGATTGCGACACGCACGGCGATGGGGGAAAAGGTGTTGGATAACCTGGCGGCTTATTTTGCCGGTCGAGAACCGCCCGACAGAGTATTTTGATTAAAAAAAAACCGCGAACGTTTGAAAGCGTTCGCGGTTCAACGGGTAAACCGATAGATGGGTCTAGGTATTAAGCGGGTTTACGTTTTCTTAAAGCCGCGATTCCGATCAATCCGCTCAGGAAAGGCCAAGCCGCGGCCGGTAACGGGACCGGTGCCGCTTCCAAATACGCGGTATGCGCAACGTCGACACCAAACCCTTTATATCCGCCCGGCCCAAGCGTAAAGGAAAACTGCATCGGTCCTGGCGCGCTGTGACCGGTCGAGTTCGTACTCGTCGACGCCCCCACAGAATCCATATAATTAGTCGATTCGTCATCCCAATCCCAATAGGCGATATCGATACCCGCAAAACCGTTTTGGCCTTGGACCTGGGCGGTTAGATCGTACGAAAAGTCCAAGGTTATATCGAAGGTGTCCGGACCATTGTTCGTGATGCCCAGATCATACCAAGCGACTTGATTTAAATCGATTGTTCCGTCGGAAACGCTTCCTCCCAGATTAAAGCCATGAGCGAAAGACGCGCCGATATTGACGGACGAAAAGGCCTCCGGAATTTCCGGGTTATTATCGTTGACGCTCGCGTCACCCGTCGTTTCGGTAAAAACATAGGGAAATCCGTCGCCGGAACGCATAAAAGAACCCGCCATTTCCAATGACGACAAATCGCCGCTGCCCGTTACGTTAGCGATCGAAAAATTTAACGTGACATCGTTGCTGAATGTCGTGGCGGCCCCCGCATTGTTCGCATTAGCGCCAAAAGCCAGAGCTGCCGCCAATGCAACTAGGTTTTTATTAAACTGATTCATTTTCATATCAAATCCATAAGTACATTCTTAAAATGCCGGCCATGGCAAGCACGCGGCCGGCACGCTTTCAAAAGTCTTGGCTCCTCCTACGGCTCCAAAAAGTCTTCAAACGGTTTTAACGGCTCCGCCCTGCCATTGGCACCGACTGCCGGCACATTTAAAGTTTCGTCGGCCGCTAGATCGGGATTCAGTGGATTCGATTGATCAACGTTATGCCCGTTCGGCACATTGACCTCCGGATGGTCGAACGGGGCTTTTTCGTAACGAACCCTGTCGTCGGTAAAGGACTTTAATAGAGCGACCACGGCGTCGCGCGCATACGCAGAGATACTCAGCGAAATGTTATCGACTAATTCGCTCTTATTCGGGTTATTGAAGTTACCGTGTCGAGAGTAAAATTCGACGACCTGGTCCAATGTCGCCATGCTACCGTTGTGCATATAAGGCCCGGTCAGTTCAATGTTACGTAAACCCGGTATTTTGAAGCTACCGTTCGTCGCTACAGCCAACTTCGCGGGCTGATTCACGAACGCATCGTTGGCCGCCGCTACCGATGGAATATATATTTTATTTGGATCCAAACAATTTTGATCCCTTAGTTCGCCTTCTCGTGACCCGTCTATAATAAGTTGATCAAGCGATGTAAAAGTGTATTGACTTGGAGCCGGTATATTGAAAGCGATTGGGTTGATAAAATCGCAACTGCGCGTTGTCGTTACACCCTGATCTTTAACATTTTCATTGTTACCAAGCAAATATTGGACATATTGATCCGCGAAGGACAGCGGATTGGAATAATCGTCGTTTGCATTGATCCCGGGATCGGCTAACGGATCATTCACACCGGTAGTTGCGAATCCCATATCTTGCAATCTGGATCCGCCGGCGGTCCTTGCCCGATCAACGACATTTCCATGCCCGGTAATGCCAATCGCAGCGCCCGCACTAGCCGGCCCAAGTGCATTAGGTCCGTAAGGGATCCGGAACGAACCGGGACCGTAATACGATGTGGGCGACGTCGGCGTAACAAGGATGTCATTGGTCGATATCGCGGCAGACGTGAGCGCCGGCCCTGAATGGCATAGGTTACAGTGATTGTTAATGAAGAAATTAAATCCATCCTTCAACAACTGGATTTCTTCAGCTGATTTTCCCATACCCTGCCACGTAGGATGCATGCTAATTGGATCGCGAGGAGACAAATCAATGGGCGCCTGGTCGGATATCAGCGTGGCCTCATAAAGCTGTATCGCCAAACCGAAGAACATGGAAAAGTTGGCTTCCATTTGATTATACGGAGTCTGGCCTTCCGGCGCGCCGAAAGGACCCGTTCCGCTGTACGCCCAATATTTAGAGTTAAATGCTTGTTGAATCAATGTCCGGTACGTTGTATTTAGGCCCGGCTTCTGTTCGTCTGAAGTACTCAGACTGTACGGCCCCAACACGCTATCCTCGTGGTGAACTTTTTGATTCTGCAAAGGTTGCCTCAACAGCATCTTGCGGCCGATGTCCGACCACGTGCGTTGCCGGCACCCCATTTCAAAATCGCTTAAGGGCGGCACCAAAGCCAGGGAAGCCAAGGAAGAGTTTTCCAGATGTAACTTCTGTTTGGCAACGGATCGACGTCCGCTTTTCACCCAAACGCCGGCATCCGGGTCTCGGTCGCCGAAGCCATTGACGCCATTAAAAATATTATTAGCCCGGCCGTCCCAGAAATTCCTGTAGTTAAAGATCGCGTTAATGATCGTGGGCGCATTCCGCGGTTCCACGCGTCTAGTACCATGTCCGCCAACATTGAATACGGGATCGGCGGAGCGCTCGCATTGGTCTTCGTCACCGCTAAAACGTGACGCACCGGTAAAATTGCCGGTAAAAGTACCCGAAGATGCGACGGCATCATCCGTCGAAAAAGTAATGCCGCTAGCTTGATCTAAAGGGTCAGCGTATTGAAACGTCGGGAAGTCCGAGCTTTTCAGCGTGTAATTGGCCCCGCCGCTCGACGGGGAAGAAGGCAAGGCTTCAAACGTATTGGCCGTTTCCAGTTGGCTCTTACCGCTGGGACTTAATTGGTTTATCGTCCTAACGTCGGCGCCAGCATGAAAATGGCAGGAACCGCAAGCCATTCCATCGCTTCCAATCGCCTGATCCCAAAATAACGCCTTACCTAACGCAATCGCTTTTTGCTTGTCTACGACGATCGGATCCGGGCCATCCACAAGTCCCGACACAGGCGGAACAGGCACATCGATCAATGGCAAGGGCAAAGGACCATGCGCGTGCCCGGCTTGGGAAACAAGCACCCCAAATCCGAAAATAAATAATTTTCCGTTTAATTGCATTTTTTCACCTCTGGTTAAACTATTCCATTCAAACCGGCCAAGACTCATTGCGTTCCTTCTATCAATGCCTCACACAGGTCAACCGAAATCGTAGTGTCGTCAAGTAAAGATCACTTGCGGCAAGCATAGAAGCAATTAAAGAACCAACACGTTCTATTTTAAAAAAAACAGATAGTTATATAAAAATAACAAGCTTTTATTTTCACAAATCCGCTTAAAAAATAGGGCATTTGCCTCAGTTTGCCATATATCCATCTTATTGAGATGCGACACTCACAACTCAAAGCTCGATAGAGTCCGCATAAAAAAGGGCAAGAACATATCGTTCTTGCCCTTTTTTCAATAGCGATCACTAATGAAATACTACGCGACCTTTTTCCTGCCGAAAGAAATCAGGCCGATCAAGCCGCTACCAAACAACCATGCCGCCGCCGGAACAGGTACCGCTGTCGGTGTAGATAATGTAATGTTGTCTACATAAAGATTGAATTCGGGCGTTGTTAACGGGCCATCGCTAATAATAACGAATTCACCGGTATCCTCATCGAAATAACCTTCCAAGTCAGGATCGTAAGGAACCTTACCCCAACCACCGTAGTGAATCCAAACTGCACTCACATCACCGAACGAACTGTTCAAAGTGAATGGCGAAGCGGGATTTGAATAATCGAAAGTCGCTTGATCTATTCTTTGATACGCAACACTATTGGCATAGTTCGTGCCGTCGCCGCCGACCAAGTCGGCATTAATCGCATCGCTAAACCCCAGAATTTCCCAGTAACCATTGGGATCCGGATTTCCAGCGCTTGGCGCAGCTATGTTCATAGATAAAAAGCTAAAAGCGCTTTGGTCGCGCATTCTAAAATAAATTCCGCCCGAGTCAGCATGGTAATGAATCATACGATTAGCGGGATCGAGTGGGTCGCTGAAGTTATGAATGTGCGCACCCTCGCTGCTTGAATCTCTTACCGTACCAATAACAACATAGTTCGGAGAATTCAAAGCCGGCTCACCGGGAGGCGCCGCGTCGCCACTACCGTAACAAGGCCCGAAGTCGCCAGCTATGCTGCACAATCCGCTACTAGTGGGCGTCAAATTGGCATCACCATACACGGCAGTTGGAAAATCATTCAAGTTGTAAGTTGTCGTTTGCGTCATTGCCGCGCTAGCCTGCCCGCCAACCGACGCGAGAGCGGCTAATGCCGCTGTGGTAATTATGTTTTTCTGCATAAACATCTCCTTCTTAATGTAAATGAAACGCTAAATTCACTCTCCATATCGAGAGTTTCCCTAAATAACACTCAACATCCACTCGTTACTAACGCTCTGCTGTAAACCCGTTCATGTCCGAAAAGCTAGCGGATTAAAAATATCCCTAGCAACAAGCAAATTATGCGCCAAACAAGATCAAATAATAACCATATCGACCCTCCAATATCCGATATGATTATCCCCCATCTGAATCAAAACCGACAACCAAAACACTAGCCTTCATCCTAATTCCACAACAACCATCGGCAATACAAACACATAACGTTTAAAGCCTTTTGGTTATCAGACTACTAACCGGGTACCTACGAGGGTTTAGCTCACTCATAGCTAACGCCCAATATTCAAATTTCCATAATTACCTATCTCGGCAAAGCCATGGTCATAACCCAAAATCCTAATTGACATAATTAATCTATGTTAAATACCGTATATGTACGAGGCAAATCCCGCGAATTTTTATTTAACCTGCCTTGGCTTTTTATTCCGGATCATCAATCACTAATTCATTTCTTGTAAAATTATCAATATGCCTTTTCTTTCATTTACAACAATCTAATTTCGACAATCGCCCGTCCCAGCCGAAACACACATATTTTATGTAAACAAGGCCTATTATTTGCTTGCCGTATGCGGTTTATCATGCCAGACATAACATGACAACATTATGAAATACATCATCGCCATCATACTTTTCTTTAGTTCGTCAGCTCAGGCCGCCGGCATAGGGGATACCGCACCTCAATGTCCGGATGCCAAATACAGCGATCAAACAGAACTAGACCTTTCCAAGCACAAAGGCCAAGTTGTATTAGTAGATTTCTGGGCCACTTGGTGCCCGCCGTGCAAAAAATCCATGCCGTTTTTAAACCGCTTGCATACCGAATACCGCGCTCAAAACTTCGAAGTGCTTGCGATCAATGTAGACGAAGATAGCGACGAAGCCAAAAAATTCTTGACTTCCAATCCAATTGAGTACCCAACGACATTCGATCCTAACGGAACTTGCCCTCAGACTTTCGACGTGAAAGCCATGCCGTCCTCTTATCTGATAGATAAAACCGGCGTCATTCGATACATTCATCTAGGTTTTCGTGACGAAGACAAGGGGGCCATCGAAAATCAGATCGCGGACTTGATCGCACAATGAGTAAGCTTTACCCACGCGCTTTAAGAACTAGCCTAAGCGTATTCGCCATTACCTCACTATTAATCATCTCCCAAGGGTGCAGCAGCGTATCCCCTTGGGAAAGAGGCAATCTCGCCAAAGATGAAATGAGCATCAACCCCACACCCAATTTAAATCGATTCCGAGACCATGTCTTTCAGAGTAAGGAGGCCTCTCAAGGGGGACATAGTGGTTTAGGAGGGGGCTGTGGCTGCAACTAACGGCGACAAAAACAAAGCCTTAGCGGCATTAACATCGGCGGCGATCGGCTTACCCGGCCTAAGTGCGAATGCGGCGATTCCTTCCTCTCAGATTACCGGTAATGTCAGCTACGGCCATTATCAGGAAAGCGACAACCGTATGGGCGTGGATATCTATCACGCCGATGCGACCATCCCCTTATCCGACCGACTGGAATTGGCGTTCAGCATGGACCGGGATACTTACAGCGGGGCGACACCGGCTTTCAGCATGCCGGAGAGCATGGCAAACCAGCCGAAGTACTATGTTGGAGGCGGTACCGATGTCGAGTACGTCGATGTGGTTTCGGCTGCATCCGGTGGCGTTACGGCTTCCGGCCTGACGATTCTAGGTGGCTTGAATTATTTTAAATCTTATTTAGACGGCGTCACCGTATCGCAAAAAATTATTGCCGCAGACAGCGAAGTTCAGCAATACAAACTTCTTACCGGTTATAACGACAGCAAATCCGAAATCGACAGTGTCTATAACGCATCGATTGACTCTCTAAATGCCGAATTGGAAACCGATATAACGGCCATCGATACGGAATATACGGCTCTTAAAGCACCGATCGATCAACAATACAATCAGTCTCAAACACAAATCGACACGACCTACGATGCGGACAAAGCCTTATTAGACGCAACGTATAACCAAGAGTTATCGAATATCAATCCGGACTTACCTTTGCTGGAGGAAACCTACAATGCATTGATTGCGGACGTTCAGAATGAGGCCGCGCAACAAACTTCTAGCGCCGAGAATCAAAAAAACGCCGCGATTGATTCACTGAATCAACAAAAAATTCAAGATCAAAATAATTACATCAACAACACACTGGGGCCTGAGCCTGTTGCCCCCGATAATCCCATCCAGTTTTACAATAATGACTCGTCCATAACCATCAACTTCAACAACCCGCCTGCCGCGGCGCTTTACGGATATGCCAACGAGAACCCCTTTCCGAGCGGAAACTGCAGAGGCGCTTCGCTGCAAAATGGCTATTACTGTTACTCGCAAACCGGCCTGGCATCCGCCAACGCCGACAAAAACGTCCTGATCGGCATCGTCAGGGATCTAAGCGCGCTTGGCGCCCATTTGCATTACGGCGACGGTAAATTAAATTATCATAACGACTCCAGCGGGGTTTACATCAGAGTACAAGGCCAAAACGCCTTCAGCCTGGATTCCATGGATTTTCTCGCCCCCATCTCTTCCTCTAATCCCGGTACCGGCCCCAATGATTACTGGGAAATCCTCGGTTTCGATCAAGCGCTGGTTCCCGGACTCGCCGAGGGCGACGGCACTAATTATGCCGAAAGAATAGCCTATCAAACCGTTGCCAACGGCTTTAATAGCTCATTGCAACTGAATGACCAGTTCAAAAATGTGGAAGCGGTATGGATTCATTACAAAGGCTACCCCAAAACACCGCCCTTGTCGGGGCCGGATGCGAAGAGTTTTAGCGTAGAACTGGACAACATCGTCATTTCCGCCCCCGATATAACACCCGCAAAGACTGCATGGAACAATGCTCTTAACCAGTATCAGACAACCTATGATCTTACCGTTTACAACCCGGCAAAAACCGATATCACCGACAACTATAATTCTCAAATTGCGGCTATCAATACTCAAGAAGCTTCCGAATTACAGAAGCTGGAAACCGAATATGAGACAAAAAAAGCTGAACTGAGTGCAGGTTACGAAGAGGAATTGGCGCAACTTACCAAAGACTATGAAGCACAAGTTGCGAAACTGGATGCCGGCAAAGAAACCGCCGACACCCAGCTTCAAGCAACTTATAACCAACAAGTTGCGGCCCTAAATACCAAAGCCGACACCCAAAAGGCGGCATTGGAGTCGCAGTACAACGTGGAAGTGAACGACGTAAACGCCCAATACGATAATCAGATCAAAACCGCCACTGACGCGTACAACCAGGCCGTTACGGAACAAACCCAACTCGATGCGGAACGTTCGAAGCAAGCCTCTATCGCTCAATACGCAAAGGTTCTTAATGCGATGGTTCCCAGCGGAACGCCAACCGTCCAACGCTTTCAGGTGCAGCCCCAAGAAACCCGGTCTATGCCGCAATTTACCGCGCGTTATTATTTCGATAACACCACCCTGAGCGTAAATGGCGGTTTATCCGACGAACCCGACTTTTTATCCAATTTCGGTTCAGCGAATGTCAACCATGAATTCAACGACAAACTCACGACTGTGTCAGCCGGCTACGGCATGACCAGCAACACGATTACACGCAGCGGCGGCGGTCATGCGCACGGAGACGATCATCAAGACCATTTTGGCGCTACCGATTACCCAGAGCTACATGAAGAAAGTACATTTCAAAACTTTAGTACCGGCATTTCCCATGTCTTTTCTAAAAACACCGTATTCCATTTCGATGCCAATTACACCAATCAAAGCGGGTACTTGAGCAATCCTTATAAATTCGTCTATGTTCGAGGCGAAATCACCCCGGAGGAATATTACGAACTGGCCACGGCGCAAGAAGTCAATTGGGACAAAATCACTAATCTGGAAGTAGTCGGGACGGAGTTGTTTAGGGAAAACCGTCCCCGCCAACGCAATCTATGGTCGTTCTCCAGTCGACTGAATCAATACATCCCGCAACTAGACGCAGCGGTGCATTTCGACTATCGCTATTATTTCGATGACTGGAATATCGATTCGCACACTTTTGAGTTGAAATGGTATCAATCGCTGCCAAACGGCTGGACCGTTACGCCAGGAATCCGTTATTACTCGCAATCGCAAGCGGATTTTTTCGCGCCGTATTTTCTTTCGCCAAGAGCGGACGGTTTCTATTCCAGCGATTTCCGTCTGTCCGGATTCGGCAACCTGGGCGGAGGCGTCACGGTATCCAAGCAATTCGCGCGAGGCATTACATTGGAAGCCGGGTTCGAATACATCACGCATAAGGGTTCACTCAAATTAGGCGGTGGCGGAGTGGGTGATTATGCGGATTTCGACTATTATCTTGCGCACGCCAATCTAAGTGTAGACCTGTCGGCCCGCCAGTTTGCGTCCGGTAGCGACTCCGATGACCACCATCACCACCATCACCATCATGGCGCTCCGGTTCCGGCCGGCATCATGTACGGACATATGATGAATCAAGCCGATGAGATTATGGTGGGTTACCGTTATGATTATGAAGTACAAAGCGGCTCGATGTTGCACGGCACCAATCCGGTCAGCGACGCTGTTTTGGTGAGTAACGCTTGTAACGGATTTCCCAACGGTTGCATATACAAACCAACCAAAATGCATATGCAAATGCATATGCTGAATCTCATGTACGCGCCAACCGATTGGCTGAATCTGATGATTATGCCGCAATTGATGAGCATGGATATGGATATGAGCAACGCCCTACGCCCCTATGGAAATCAAGACGAGGAAAACGAATACGGCGGGCACGACGGCGCAAGCCACACCAGCAACGGTTTGGGCGATACGGTAATAGCGGCATTGGTTAAGGTGATGGATGTCGACCAGCACCACGTCCACGTTGGCCTCGCTGCCAGCGCACCAACCGGCAGTATCGATATCGAACTGACGCCGGGAAAATTGGAAAGCCCGACCGGCACTGAAATTGAGCCCGGCACCGCGGTCTTACAGGATTACGGAATGCAGCTTGGTAGCGGCACCTGGGATTTAGACCCTAGTATTACTTACACCGGTCAAGTGGAAAACTGGAGTTGGGGCGCGCAACTCAGAGGTACCAAACGCTTAGGTAAAAACAAGTATGGTTATGCCTACGGCGACATATTTCAGGCCAGCGGATGGGGAAGCTACCAACTATTTAGCTGGCTTAATGCTTCCGTGCGAGGTATTTACACATGGCAAGACCGGATCCACGGTCAATCCAACCAAAATCATGAAGTCAGCGCTACGGTCGACTATCCAAGCAATTATGGCGGACGATATTGGGACGTAGGCTTTGGTTTGAACGCCTCCATTCCGGAGGGTCGGTTTTCCGGCCATAATATCAGCGTGGAATGGTTGCAACCGGTCTCGACCGATTACAACGGATATCAATTAGATCGGGACGGTGCCCTCGCCGTTACCTGGAGCTTTGCCTTCTGACTCGACGCTTCTTGCTAAAAATTTGCCGTTTACTTCCCAATCCAACTAGATAGCCATACACCTTCTATGTTAGATCGAACTACTGCCATGATGACCAACGGCTTTACCTGTTCGACCGCCTGCCGGGAGAATTACAACACTGCCCTCTCTGAAAATGGATCCGACAACACAAGCCGCCCTTTATGCGCGATTACACCGCTAACGCTGCGATTTGCTTTAGGCGTTCGCACCGTAACAACTTTTGTAACGGCAAATCACATATCCATTGTGTGATTTGCCCTATTTTTGTTGCAATCATCGCCAACACCTTTAAGTAATCCGGTAGACTTATAATGGTACAGATTTTGCTTAAGAATAAGGGTAAATCTGCAACCTGTTCCCTTTAAGTCAAAACAAGATTCCGTAACCGCTTTGCATTGAAATACATGACTAGATCCGCTGCAGATTCGCCAAAAAATAGCTTGCCCCCTGCAGGAAACAGCGAATTATATTGAGAGTTTGAAATAACGGCGGTATCGTTGTTTGAGTCGTGTTCGCAAGTTGCCTAATCGGTAATAAACACTTCATTAATTGAAAAGGACATGAGGTATTCAACATTATGAAAATCAGCAAATTAGCCCAGGCTATCGCCATCACTTTGTCCGGCTCGGCCCTGGTCGGCGTCTCGACCGCCAACGCTAGCACAACTTCGTATAACACCTTCAACCACGACCGCCCAGCGCCTCATACTTTGGTCTCGGGAGGCTCGGATGGCAATGGCACAGACGGCTGGATGAGAACGGCGGCGAATGGTTGCGGCGGCGCTGGCAGCTCATGCGGCGATGGCCCCCTATATTCAAACGGGTATAATCCCGCTTTTTCTTATCCCGCTGGAAACGCAGAGGTTCCGTGGGTCGGCAACGATCCGCGTACCGATCCTAACTTTAATTATTCGGGTGTCCAGGTTCTACATTGGACCGCCGTGATCGGCGCCGGTGAAACGGCAGAAATTTCTCGCTTGGATTCCAATAAATGGTATGCCAATACAGTATTAGCCGACGGCACCACCTTCAACTACGCCGATATCGATACCGCCCAAGGCGCATGGCACGATAATGTAAACAACGGATGGAGACACGACACCGACATCGGTTTATTTAGATCGACAGTAACCCAAACCGTCACGTTATCCATCGCCAGCCTGCTGTCAAACGGCCAAACTGACGAGACCCCCGATTACGGGTTTACCGTATTTGAAGGTATGGACACCACGGACATCGCCACTCATACATACCTACACCATGGATCTTGGCACGGAGGTGACCCGGGATTTGTCCAAGCGGTCGGTGACAATGCGTTCCGCCTGACCCCGAATAACCCGTTCACAGGAGGAAGCGGCCTGGAAAACTTCATTCTGGATGACGTAAACGGTAATAGCGCCACATTTACCGCAGAAGCGGGTAAAATCTACACCATTTTTTTAGGTGGCTTCCAAGCTGGGGATTGGACCATCACTCGCAACGACTACCAATTGATGATTTCCGGCGCGCCGGTACCCGTGCCGGGCGCCGTTTGGCTGTTCGGTAGCGCATTGGCCGGCTTTATCGGCATACAGCGCCGCAAGCATATCAAAGCTTAACAGGATAAGCAAAATCTGCCACGGACCGGCATCCCCAAACCCGCGCTACACCTACCGTAGCCGCGGGTTTTCTTATTTGTGCCGGCACTATTATTGGCAAATCTCGCTATTCCGACGAATGTTACAATGAACGGTAACCATCTGAAACCCTAAGAAAAACATCATGAGCGAATCCATGCGCCTGGGCCAGGCTGCCATACAGAATAAAAACCTCCCCGAAGCCGTGCGCTGGTTTAGCCAGGCTGTTAAAGAAAACCCCAAGGACCCGCAAGTGCTGGCTTGCTTGGGCCAAACATTATGCTGGCAGGGAAACAAGGATGAAGGCCTAAAACACTTACGGCAGTCCGGCCAATTATTGGCCAAAAAAGCCAGAAAAAACCGGGACGTCAAATTGGTCGTGGACTTGGCCGACCAGCTGCAGCACTGGAACGATTACCAGGGTTCGGCGGATTTATGCAAACTGGCCACTCAAATCGACCCCAAATACGTACGCGGATACCAATTACTCGCCTTATCTCATTCACGTCTGAATCAAAAGAAACAAGCGCTATCCGTCGGTAAACAAGCCTTGAAACTGGTGCCCGACAGCGCCATGCTTTCGATTCTGGTCGCCACCTTGGAAATCACCGCCGGCGATCTGGAATCCGCACGGCGGCGGCTGGAAAAAGTACTCCATAACATTGGATTATCGGCGGAAGAAAAATTTCGCGCTCACAAGGAACTCGCGCGCGTATTGGATAAATTGGGTGCTTACGAACAAGTCTTTACCCATCTACATGCGGCCGGCAAAGTATCTTCCGAACTGCCTGAAGTTCAGCGTCAGGATGCGCGCATGGTGCCGAGCATGCTGGAGATTTATAATCGCGAATTCGACCGCGATTTGCTGGGCCGATGGACTAGTATCGACTTCCCGCCAAACCAACCGGCGCCGGTCTTCGTGCTGGGATTCATGCGTACCGGCACCACGTTGACTCAGGAAGTGCTCGGCGCGCATCCGGAGGTTTTCGTAGCCGACGAAACCGATCTGATCATGGCAACAGTCAATGAATTGAAGCGCATGTTCAATCATAAAGGCAACATGCCGGAGATGTTGCAGCGGCTCGATTTCGACGGCGTCTTGCATCTGCGCGAATTCTATTGGCAAAGGGCCAAGTCCTTGTTCGGCGATAACATCGGTTCGAAGCTGTTTCTGGATAAAACCACGATGAACAGCATAGACATCGGTTTGATCAACTGCATTTTTCCGGACGGCAAGCTGATATTTCTGCTGCGCGACCCGCGCGACGTCTGCCTGAGCTGTTTCATGCAGACCATGATCCCGACGCCTTCGACCGTGCATTTGCTGACTTGGGAAGGCACGGCGCAATTTTATGCCCAAATAATGGACTGGTGGGCGACTGTCAAAACCAGACTCAGCATGGAGTTTATCGAATTCCGTTACGAGGATGCGGTATTCGATTTCGAAGCCTCCTTCCGTCAGGTATTCGATTTTCTCGGCCTGGAATGGGATGCGGGCGTCGCCGATTTTCACAAGAACGCCGTCGGCAAAGTCATCGCCAGCCCCAGCTTCAGCCAGGTGGCGCAACCCTTGTATTCGTCGTCGGTCGGCCGCTGGAAGCGTTACGAATCCGAATACGCGGCTATTTTGGATACATTAAAACCATTCATCGAGGCTTACGGCTACCAATAAGCCGTAGGCCGGAATAAGCGCACGCGTTTCCGGCCTACGCAGTCTAATATCGATTAATAGCAAGCTCCGCAATACGCCGGTCTATGTCAATCATCATTTGCCGGTATTTTGCGCCTTGCAGCCCGCCGAAACGGCGCCTGAACTCCGCCTCCGGCATGAATTCCGGCAAATCGGCGGTCGCAGGCATGAAATCGCTTTCCTTTGCGATAGCCAATTGCCTTTGAATGCGTCGCGCCGCAGCGTCGGTTTTCACGGCCAATTCTCCCATGCGTCTGCCGGCCCGGTCCGCGGCGATATCGTTAAACGAAAAACCGCTACCTCCCCGCGCATCTTCGATTTCCTTATATATACCCACCGCATCCGCCAATGGCGTACCGGCGTAGGCCGCCAGCATCGCCGAAACCAGATAATGCTTGCTAAGATCGCTGCGCCCGTTCAATGTAACGGTGCGCCAGACCGGCCTAGGCCAGGCACTCGCGACCGGGATTAATTTAGCAGGGTCTTTGGAATTGACATAAGAGGCCAAGACCAATATCAGCGCGCGGTTTTCCGCGATAGCGTCGCCATGCCGACTGCGCTCGGCGGCTAACCGAAACAAGGGATTCATTAGCGCCGTCAATTTCAATTGGCGCCTGCTCGCTCGCGTCAGCGTTACCAGTTTGGATTGATAAAACGCCAGCCGGTTTTGATCTGAATCAGGCCACAACGCGGCACCGAGTTTGCCGGGCAAGTCGTCGCGCCATTGATAGGTCACTATCGTTTGTTTAGGCCTGAATTCGACACGCTTGATCATCGCGGCCAACGATTTCCAATCGGCTCCCGGCATGAAATGCATCACCGCATATTGGAATATCGGCTCGGCCACTACCGCCGGTATCCGAAGCTTGCCTATAGTCATATGATCGATTTTCGGCCGGGTACGCGTCTGCCTAAGCTCGACTTTCACGTTTAAAAATCGCCCAACGGGATTGTCGGGTAAATTCAGCGTCACACTCAGCCAAGCGCGACCGCTTGCAATGGACAAGCCCGCGACTCCATCCAATATTTGGTTGGCAGCGTAATTGATTGCTAGATCCAAGTCCCGCTCGGTCAAACGCGCTTGCGTGACCATACCCGACTTCAGATGACGCGGGTCATTGCTTTCCAACACCCGTTTTCCTTGTGCAATGCGTTGCGGCGATAAATCGGCTCTATGACGCAATAAAGGTTTGTCCTCAACGCTTAAGAGCGGCACACAGACTAGAAGTAACAACAGCAATCCGATCGACTTAACGATCAATTTCATTAACAAGCTCCGATTGCGTCACGCTTTCTGCAGGAAAGGCTTTAAGTTTTTGCCACTTAAGCGAGCGACGCGACATGATGTGTCTCGCAAGTAAACCCTGGGCGGAGCGCGCTGGGGTTCGTACCTTCTACCGAGGCATGAGTCAGGCAAAACTTGAAGCGGGTTTCTATTCGCCGGCTCCCCGGGTCGCCAAGACCAAAAATACCGGATACGACTTATTTTCCCTATCAATGGTATGCGCAGTCACGAAGCGGATACTTTCGAAGCCGTGTTTAAGCAGTAAGGCCTGGAAATCGACGCGATTGAAACCATAATGGTAAACGCCGTCCGTTTCGGCCGGATGAAAAGTTCCGTCTTCCTGGTCCAAATCGGCCAGCGCGATTTGGCCGCCCGGCTTTAGATGGCCGGCAAAACATGCAATCATTTTTTCCGTGTCTTGCACGTGATGCATGGCCATGGCGCTGACAATCAAGTCGAAACGGTCCTGCAAAGGCTGCTCCAGGATATTCCGGCATAAGACCTCCACTTTGCCGTGCAATTCGGGCTTGGCCGTCAATTTGGCCAACATGGCCTCAGAAACATCCACGGCGGTCACTTTTTCAACCTTGTCCGCGATTTGCGAGCTGATCAATCCGGTACCGGCGCCGAAGTCCATCACCCGCATGGTTTCCGTTAATGCGACGTTGGCTTGGATAGCGGTACCGACACCTGAGGACAGCGCCTTGATCATCCGGTCCATATCCCAGTCCTGCGCTTTCTCTTTAAATAAATCCGTCATACCGTCATTCCTCCGCAAATAAGCGCATTCGGCCTGTTGCCGTTATTGCAGCATTTCCAACGCCAGCTTCGCCATATTCGCCGAACCGCCGCCCTCGCCCAACAATTCCTTCACATGAGACAACTCATCGATAGCGGTATCGCGATAGGCTTTATCGTAAAGCAAGTTTTCAATCTCATCCGCCAAATTTGCCGCATTGGCCTGCGCTTGAATCAATTCCTTCGCGATCGGTTTACCGGCGATGATGTTCGGCAAACCGATAAACGGAATTTTTACTAATTGCTTACCGAGCCAATAAGAGAAGAAAGACAAACGGTAAGCAATCAGCATCGGCACCCGAAGCAAGGCAATTTCCAGCGAAGCCGTACCGGACGTGGTCATGACGGCACCGCAGCACTGAATCACATCGTAGACCTGATGTTTGACGATCTTGACGGCTACCGGAAAGCCTTGTAAATGGCTCTGCAAGCTATCGTCACTGATAGAATCGGCTTGCGGCAAGATAAATTGCAGCTCCGGACGCCGCTGAGACAGCAATTGCACGGCCTCCAGCATGACCGGAAGCATGCGATTGATTTCATTGACGCGGCTGCCGGGCATGATGCCGACGACCGGCCGCGACGCATCCAGCCCGAATACCGCAAAGTCTTCGGACTTGCTGCGTAAAGGATTTACTTTATCCACAGACGGGTGGCCTACATATCGCACCGGCACGTTTTCGGCCTCGTAATAAGCGGTTTCAAACGGGAAAATCACCGCCATCATGTCGATGGCCTTGCCGTAAGTCTTCACCCGTCCGGGACGCCAGGCCCATACCTGCGGACTGACGTAAAACAGTACTTTGACGCCCTGACGTTTGGCGAATTGCGCCAGCTTTAAATTGAACTCTTTGTAATCGACGCAAACCAACAGATCCGGCTTTTCTTCGGCGACGATGGTTTTCATCAGCTTCAGCGCGCGCTTGATCTCGCCGTAGTGTTTTAGTATTTCCACCAGCCCTATGACGCCTATGCCCGATGAATCGAAGCGGATGTCTATGCCGGATTGGCGCATCTTGCTGCCGCCCATCCCGATACCCCGAATGCCGGGACACTGCTTTTGCATGTCCTGGAACATATGGGCCGCATGCTGATCGCCGGAGGATTCACCGGCACTGAATAAAACGGTATAAGGGGGAAATGACATACTATCGTAAGGTGGATTAGCGTAGCGTATGCCTACCATGAAAATGGACGGTGGGTTACGCTACGCTAACCCACCCTATACATTGAATTAAATTATCAGGTCAACGCTACCCGAATCACGTCGACGATTTGTTTAACGGTGTCGTCAGCCAGGTTAGCGCAGATCGGCAATGAAAAACAACGAGCCGCCACCGATTCGGTTACCGGCAACGACATGCCGGCACAATCGTCTTTAAACGCATTTTGTTGATGCAGCGGCACCGGATAATAGACCGCGCAGGCTATTTGCCGGTCTTGCAGGGCTTGCATGACCTGTTCGCGGCGATCGCACAACAAGGTGTATTGGTGATAGACGTGCACGCCGATACCGTCTTCGTAGGGCGTGGTTAACGGTAAATCGGCCATCAGGCTGGAATATAAATGCGCCGCGTGCCTGCGAGCCGCATTGTATCGATCGATGCGTTTCAATTTGGTCCGTAATACCACGGCCTGTAATTCGTCCAAGCGACTGTTGTAGCCGATCACGTCGTGATAATAACGGACGTCCGAACCGTGATTACGGAACTGTTTAACCTTGGCGGCAACCTCGTCGCTGTTGGTCGTAACCAGACCCCCGTCGCCGAAACATCCCAGATTTTTGCTGGGGAAGAAACTGAAACCGGCCGCATCGCCGAAACTGCCGGTTTGCTGATTGCTGACCGTAGCGCCGAAAGATTGCGCGCAATCTTCGATCAATTTCAGATCATGTTTTTCGCAAATGGCTTTGATGGCCGGCAAGTCGGCCGGTTGGCCGAACAAATGTACCGGCATCACCGCCTTGGTCTTGGGCGTAACGGCTTTTGCGATATTTTCCGGCGTAATGTTGAAGGTGCCCGGATCGATATCGACAAACACAGGCGTAGCGCCCACATATTTAATCGCCTCGGCGGTGGCTATGAAGGTAAAAGCCGTGGTAATGACCTCGTCCCCCTCGCCTATGCCGGCTGCCCGCAGGGCCAAATGCAAGGCATCCGTGCCGGAAGCACAGCCGATGGCATGCTTGACCCCTAAATATTCGGCGGCTTCTTTTTCGAAAGCCTGTACATTCGGCCCAAGAATAAACGCACAGGTTTCCAGGGTTTCGGAGAAACCGGCAACGATTTCGTCTTGAATTTCGGCATATTGCGCCTTGAGGTTGACCATAGGGATCATATTGGGTAACCCTTTATCCGTGTTTTAAAAAACGGGTGATTTCGATAGCGGTCGCCAACGCCTTGCGACCGGCTTCACCCGGCACCAGTGGATTTTCGCCTGTCTTGATGCAATTGACAAAATGTTTGATTTCTTCCAGTAAGGCATCGCCGGTTTCGAATACCGATTCTTCCGTGACGATTTCCGGAATGCCGGGAAACATTTCTTTTTCGCCGGTTTTGTGTTTGACCAGCACCCGGTTCTGAAAATCCACCGAAATATAGGAGCAAGGACGGAACATGCGCATTTTGCGTTCCATTTTCATGCTGATGCGGCTGGCCGTGACGTTGGCGACACTACCGTTCTTGAACGTGATACGGGCATTGGCAATGTCGGTGCCCTGCGTCAATACCGCGGTGCCGCTGGCATCGATACGTTCCACTTCGGAATCGACCAAAGCGAGGATGATGTCGATGTCGTGTATCATCAAATCCAGTACCACACTGACATCGTTGGCGCGCGGGTTGAATGGGGAAAGGCGATGCGATTCGATGAACAGCGGTTTTTCTTCAGAGATATCCAAGCCGCGTATGGCCGGATTGAAGCGTTCGAGGTGGCCGACCTGCAAAATAACGTTTTTTTCCTTGGCGATCGCGATTAATTCGTCGGCCTCCTCGACGCTAACCGTAATCGGCTTTTCGACCAGAACGTGGGTTCCTGCGTTCAAAAAATCCCGGGATACCATGTGGTGAAGACTGGTCGGTACCACCACACTGACCGCATCGACTTTACCCAACAAGGGCTGGTAATCAGTCAAAGCCTCCGCGCCGTATTGTCGCGCAACTTGCTCGGCAGCTTCGGGATTGATATCCACTACCGCGACTAACTTACAGTCTTTTAGCGACGCATATTTCTCTGCATGAAATTTTCCCAAATAACCTGCGCCGATAACCGCGCACTTTAGTTTACTCATAGATTACCGTACTTGGTTCCCAATTTCCCCGATCTCAAACGAACCAGGGCATAAAAGCGGCGCATTGTAACACTAATTTAGTCACCGAATGATCAGTTGAAAAGCGTGCTGAATAGAACCGGAATTTCCGCGTACGAAACAATAAATGCCGCTCGTCATGCCGAAGCGAAACGGTGGCCGTTGTTCCAGCCACCGCCATTCTTGACTAATCCAATCAAAACCGACATTCAATACCTCGGCATCTTAAAAGCAAAAGATTCCACCGGATTGGTTAACAATGACCGCCTTAGCCTGAGGGCCGCTTAAACGCGCAATCCGTTTCGGCATGACACCGACATACATCCGTCAACCGCACGATTTGCCGCTAATTGCGCTCTTCGTCCAGTTTGATCCAACGCAAACGGTTCGCGTTGCTGACGACCGTCACCGACGACATGGCCATGGCGGCGCCGGCTATCATGGGATTCAACAAGATGCCGAACACCGGATAGAGCAGGCCGGCGGCGACCGGAATTCCGATGGTATTGTAGAAAAACGCGCCGAGTAGATTCTGCTTGATGTTTCTGACGGTCAGCTTCGACAACTCGATTGCTTCCGGCACCTTCAACAAGGAACCTTGCAATAACACGACATCGGCGCTTTCGATCGCAACATCGGTTCCGGTACCGATTGCGAAACCGACATCGGCCTGCGCCAATGCGGGGGCATCGTTGATACCGTCGCCCACCATGCCGACGACCTCGCCCTGTGCTTGCAATTCCTTCACGACTTCCGCCTTATCCGTCGGCAAGACCTGAGCCCGGACTTCGGCTATGCCGGCCTGTGCCGCGATCGCTTTCGCGGTAATTTCGTTATCGCCGGTTACCATCAATATGCGGACACCGCGTTTACGCAATTGCGAAACCGCTTGAGCCGAGTCGGATTTTATCGGATCGGCCACGGACACGATGCCGACAACGGTTTTATCGACCGCAAGCAGCATCGGTGTCTGCCCCAATGCCGACAACTCGCTCATCGCGTCGCCGTGACTGTCCGCATCGATGCCGTTTTCGGCCATCAACTTGGCATTACCGAACAACCATTGCTTACCGTCGATTTTGCCGCTAATTCCATGTCCCGCCACCGCATGAAAGCGTCTGACCTTTTCCAACTGCAGTTGTTTTTCCGCAGCCGCCGCGATGATTGCGGCGGCCAGCGGATGTTCCGAGCCCGATTCCAGACTGGCCGCCTTTAGCAATACCTGCTCTTCACTGTAATCCTCGAACGCGCTCACATGTGCCAAGGTGGGTTTGCCTACCGTCACCGTCCCGGTTTTATCCAAAATCAGACAGGTCAGTTTTCCCGCGGTTTGCAAGGCTTCACCCTTACGAATCAACACGCCCATTTGCGCGGCCCGCCCCACCGAAACCATGACTGAAATCGGCGTCGCCAAGCCCAAGGCGCACGGACAGGCAATCACCAAAACCGTCATGGAAGTCACGAAGGCGTAACCCAAAGCGGGGTCGGGACCGGCAATCAGCCAGACAAAAAAGGTCAACACCGAAATCGCAACGACGGTCGGCACAAAAATAGCCGAAATTTTATCGGCCAACCGAGCCAAGGCCGGCTTACTGTTTTGCGCTTGTCTGACGCTGTGAATGATCTGAGCCAATGCGGTGTCGCGGCCTATGCGCGTCGCGCTGAACAAAAAGCTGCCGTGCTGGTTAATCGTGCCGGCCGCCACATTCGATCCAACAATTTTTTCGACAGGCAGCGACTCGCCCGTCAGCATCGACTCATCGACGGTCGAATGACCCTCGATGATCTCGCCATCGACGGCGATCTTTTCGCCCGGCCTTACCCGCAAGGTTTCGCCCAAACCGACTTCCTCAATGGGAATATCGATTTCCTGACCGTTTCGCACCACGCGCGCCGTGCGCGGTTGCAAACCGATCAAGGCCCTGATTGCTGCCGAGGTTTTGCCTCGCGCCCGGGTTTCCAACGCGCTGCCCAGATTGATGAAGGCTAAAATAATGGCCGAGGCTTCGAAATAAGCATGATTGGACAACGACGGCAACTGATCCGAATAGTCGATCACGATAGACGAATATAACCAGGCGGAACCGGTACCCAAAGCAATCAAGGTATCCATATTGGCCTGTTTGACCTGGAGTAATTTCACAGCGCCCGTGAAAAAATGCCCTCCCGAATAGAACAGCACAACCAAAGTCAAAAAGGATACCTTGGTCCAAAATCCGACGCCCGCGGGTGTACCCATGAGCGGAAACCAACCGAGGTGCGCGCCAAGCATCAGCGGAATGCCCAAAGCTCCGGCCACGGCCGCTTTTCTCATCAAAGACCGATAGCGTTCCTCTTCCTGTCTTTCTTCATCGCTCGGGTCCTCCAAGCCTTCCATAACCGCGCCATCATAACCCGCGGCTTGCAGAGAGGATTTGAGTAACTCCGGATCAGGATTACCGATCACAACCGCCGAATTATCGGCAAAATTGACATTAACGCTCTTAACGCCCGTCACACCTTGCAATGCCGTTTCGACTGCCGCAATACAACCGGCGCAGCGCATACCCAAGATGGATAAGCGTGTTTCCTTGTCCTGACTCAATGTTTGTTCTGTACTCATAACAATCTGCTCGGAAAGTGGGCCGGAAGAAACCGGCCTTTATTTATTCAACCTGAAAACCCTCATCTTCAATAACATCTTCGATGGATTCAAGGTCGGTAACTTCCGGGTCGAATTCAACGTCGACCCGATTATCTTGAAATGACGATTTGACCGATAAAACACCGTCAATGGCCGATACCGCCTTATTAATGGTATTTTCACAGCCTCCGCATTTCATTCCGCTTACTGCAATCGATACTGATTCCGACATAACGTTTCTCCTAACTTAGTTTGAAATTTGACCAGTTAACTCTTTCGTACGAGTGCTCGACTAAATTTTACCGCTCATGATATAAGGCACCCATATTTCCATCATAATTCAACGGTTGTTGATTCGTAAACCGCATGACAGATTTCCTCATTGGCCGCCAACAAATTTTAGACAGCAAACTGAATACTTTTGCTTACGAAATTCTGTTTCGGGGCAATCAATTCGATTTATCCGCGAAAGACGACGCCACGTCGGCCACCAACCAGGTCATTACCGATACCATCTTGGAAATAGGTTTAAACGAACTGGTCGGACCGCATTTGGCGTTTATAAACTTCACCGCTCAAAATATTTTGGAAAAAACACCTCTACAACTGCCTAAGGATCGAATCGTGATTGAGGTGCTGGAAGATGTTGTGGTGGATTTACGCATTATCAACAACCTAAGAGAATTATCAGCCCAAGGCTATACCATTGCGCTCGACGATTTTGCATTAACGCCGCAATGGCTGCCGCTTTTGGAGTTTTCCGATATCGTTAAACTGGATGTTTTAGCCAATAGCCTCGACGAAACACGGCAAATAATCGAAAAATTGAAGCCGTATAAACTGACCCTGTTGGCCGAAAAGGTCGAAACGCACCAAGAATTCGAATTGTTGAAGCAATGGGGCTGCGAACTGTTTCAAGGCTTTTTTTTCAGCAAACCGAAGCTGGTCGAAGGCAAGCGCGTAAGCGTCAATCAAGCTGCCGCCATTCAGCTATTGGCGATTATCAACAATGACGATGTCGGCTTTCAAGATATCGCCAAGGCCGTATCGAAAGACGTAGGCCTAAGCTATAAGCTGCTCTACTATATCAATTCCGCCTCCTTTGCGTTACCGAACAAAATAGAATCCATCCAGCATGCCCTGGCTTTTCTGGGCTTAAAAGAAATACGGCGCTGGGTCAACATTTTGACCTTGTCTTCGATGTGCTCGCAAGCGCCCGCCGTACTGCAATCAATGTTGGTGCGCGCTAAAATGTGCGAATTGCTGGCTCAGGAAATTAAGCAAGATAAAGAGCTTTACTTCTTGATCGGTCTGTTTTCGGGTTTAGATGCCATTTTGAACAAACCGTTGGACCAGGCCTTACAGCCCTTGCCTTTATCCCCCGACATTACCGCCTCGATTTTACGGAAAACCGGATTGGCCGGAGAAGCGTTACAATATGCACTGGATTACGAACGTTGGGATGTCAACAAACCGACCTTCTGCAATATCGAACCTCAACGCATAGCCGCAATTTACCTGGAGAGCATCCAGTGGTGGACTAATGATGTATCTCCGTATATCAGATAACGCTTTTAAATCGACATGAAATATTTTCCGACACTATTCCTGTCCTGCTTTGTTTTCAGCGGCGCATTATTGGCTACCGAACTGCAAACGGTAACGCCCGAACAATTATTGGAAATGCAACAAACCCGGAACGCGCTGGTCGTCGACGTCCGCACCGAAGCCGAATGGCAGGCCTCGGGGATTATCTCCAACAGTTACAAACTGCAATCGTTCGATCGGCAGGGCAAATTTGACGATGAAAAATGGTTGGCCGCTTTAGAGCAAATGAAATCCTCTCCTGACCAAGCGGTGATTCTGGTATGCCGTTCAGGTAATCGCAGCGCTAAAGTCGGTACGTTTTTGACTCAGCAACTAGACATGAAGAACGTGTATCATTTAGAAAACGGGCTACAGTCTTGGATCGAATCCGGACACCCCGTCTCCCCCAACTGCATGAAAGTAGCTTGTAAGTAACAGACATGTCATTAAAGTCGCTCAGCAATCAGACTATTGGTCTAGCCGGCATTGCACAGGCTTGTTATCTCGTGCGCCAGCTGGCCACCACCGGTAACGCCGACCAAGAAGCGATGGCGGCAAGCATAGGCAGCTTGCTAAAAATCGATTCAGATAGCGTCACCGACGTATTCGGTGGTTTGGCAGGCATTCGACTCGGCCTGGAACAACTCGACAAACAATTAACCAGCCGTGTGGTCGCCAACCCGGAACAAGCGCGATACGCCGCTCAGTTGGTGCACTTACAAAAACAGCTGAGTCAAAATCAGGCAATGATGAACGCGATCCGCGTCGGCATCACAAAAGCGCAGAATCAGTCCGAACATTTTGGCGTGATGCATGAAAATGTGTTGGCCAATCTGGCCGATATTTACCACAGCACCATCAGCACCTTGCAACCACGCATCATGATCAACGGCGACCCGCAACATTTGGGAAACCAAATCGTCGTCAATAAGATCCGCGCTCTGCTACTGGCCGGCATTCGGGCTAGCCTGTTGTGGCGGCAATGCGGCGGAAGCCGCTGGCAGCTGATATTGTCTCGCAAAAAAATACAAGACGAGGCTAACCGTTTACAGTCCCACATCTAAAAATCCATGCCGGAATTGCCCGAGGTTGAAACGACCCGACGCGGTATTAGCCCCCATATTCTGGGAAAAAGAATTAATGCTCTTGTTGTACGCCAATCTCAGCTGCGCTGGCCGGTTCCCGACGCCTTAGCCTCGACCTTGCCCGGGCTAAGCGTAAACGAAGTCGGACGCCGGGGAAAATATCTTCTTTTGGTCACTAGTGCCGGGACCATCATTTTGCACCTAGGCATGTCGGGTAACTTGCGTATCACGACGCCGGAACAAAAGCCGGGCAAACACGACCATATCGACTTCGTGTTTGACGACGATACGGTGCTTCGATTAAACGACCAACGCAAATTCGGTGCGGTACTCTGGACAGAAGCCCCGGCAACTCACCCCTTGTTGGCAACCCTCGGCCCGGAACCTTTATCGGATGCTTTCAGTGCCGATTACTTGTACGACCGCGGCCGAAACCGGACCGCGCCAATCAAGAATGTCATCATGGACAGCCATATCGTGGCCGGAGTCGGAAACATTTATGCGAACGAATCGTTATTTTTGGCAGGCATACATCCTAAGCGCCCGGCAGGCGCGATTGCCTTGCCTGATTATCAACGCTTGGCCGAAGCCATTAAAACTGTGTTAGACAAGGCCATAGAACAGGGCGGCACGACGCTGAGAGACTTTACCAACGCCCAAGGCAAGCCCGGCTACTTCCAGCAATCGTTATTCGTATACGGCCGTGGCGGAAAAACATGCTTACGTTGCGAAGAACCCGTACAACAGATGAAAATCGGCCAACGCGCCAGCTATTTTTGCGGCCACTGCCAGCCAATGGCGGATTAACGATTCAGCCGATCAAACACGGCGCTAAGTTTACTTAGGATATCGTCCAAAATAACTTCCCGATATGGCAATAGTCACTGGGGACGTGCCGAGCGAGGATGTCGGCAGCAAGGACGCTGCCGTCAAGCCCCCATGGAAGGGTTCACGGCGTTCCTCATTCGGTATGCCCCAGGGTTCGCACCGGCAAAACGGGAAGTGGTTTTTGGCCAAATCCTTATTTCGCAGTTAAAATTGTCAGCAATTGTTGTGCATGTTCGGCCGCTTCAATCCCTAAATCCGTCAAGTAGCCGCCGTCCGATTGGGTGGTCAAACCTTTGCCGAACAAACGCGCGGCCGCCTCCACCAACTGGGGTTCGGCGTCGTGATGCACTTTAATGCCTTCCTGATGCGAGGCTAAATTGAATATCGATAACAAACGGATTTCCGCGACTATTTCGTCGGACAAGCGCATATATAAACTCCTGGACAGTGGGCTTTAACATCAATTGGGCGATAAGTTTAACGCAAGCCAGCTATTGACGCGTTTTATCACCAAATTAGGATTGAAGCGGTAGGCGTGGTTTTCGCCGTTTATTTTAATTTGCCGATACACCGGGTTATCTTTAGCCGACATTTTGCGGAGATGCGCGCTACCGGCGACCTCGGGCAAATCGAACTCAGCATAAATGTCTAGAAACGGCAAAGCAATATTTTTGATGAAATCGCCGATGTTTGCTTGCGGCAAATTAAGGTCGGGGACCGGTAAGCTAATGGTGACCAATGCGAACAATGCGTTCGGATCGAGACTCAGTGTATAAGCCGCCATCGCCGCCCCTACTCCTACGCCGACGATAGCAATATTCTTGGCGCCGTTATTTCGTAGATATTCGACCGCTGACTCAATACGCATCTTGGCTTCGTCAAACAAGCCGTAATAATCCACGGCGTGCGCACCGGTTTCGCGTAACGGTAACTGGATAGCTAAGGTCATCCAGTCATGCTCAGCTAAAATGGTGCGCAGTCCGTGCACCAAGGGCTTCTGATCCGGGTGCCCGCCCATATCGTGTAACACCAGAACCGCATTCTTGTTGTCGGTTCTCTCTGCGTCAGTCATTAGCCCTAAAAACGACTGCCCTTCAGCGCTTAACCGGACAACATTTCCGATCAAACCGCCACGCTGCAGTTCGTTAGCGTACTCCAATTCGCGTAGCCGGTCGCTTGCGTCAGCCCCTAACGAATGTATAAGAAATCCGCATAATAGCAAAATACGCAAAATCACAACGCTTCACCGCCGCAGTTCGTATGAATAACATCGCAGCCACCATGAAGCCCGGATCGTGACCGCAGCGATGAAAATTTGTCGGCTCGCAAAAAATCCCCTATAAGTTCCTGTAAACGAATGGCCGTTTGTTTTAATGCGCTCTTCAATATCGGCCATTTTCAGCCGTTAATCCACGCTATGGTTAACGCATGCGTGAGTTTTAGCTTAATCATGTCAAATACGCATAGGCTGCAACTGCAGCGCTGACCAAACCTAAGGCTGCGGCTATTATCCATAACCATTTTCTTGGCACCTTAGTGTGCGGCTGCAACAATTCGACACCTTCAATCCGCGCATTGATAGCTTTGAATTTACCGCCTGCATCTTGTCCCACTTGATAAAACAGAACGTCGCCGCGAATCGGCCGGCGTGCCATGCCTTTCAACGCGGAAATATGCACGAAAACGTCTTTACCTTCATCCTCTGGCTTAATAAAACCGAAGCCTCTATCGTCTTTCCAGGTTTTCAAAATACCTTTTTGAAATGCTTGTGTCATCGTCTTTACCTCTGTCTAACAGTACTATTGCCATAATAGCGATCCGTGCTCGTCTTTTATTTCCAAACGTGACGGATAGGTCCGCTGTAAAAAATTTAAACTTTCATCCGCTAAGCCCCGATAAATGCTGTTCGATGATGAGATCGAGCACGACATTGTCCGCCGCGTAATGCCCCACGGTTTCGGCTGCATGTTGGAACCCTCGGTACAGATATCAAAACGTCGCGCTCGGCCAGGTTTGAAGTTCGGAACTGCATGCAGTTAGCTCTAATCCGTTTCAGTCTAGCCCGATCGCCATATTAAGGCTGAACCGTCGTCGTTTTGGGTAATTTTTCCGGCCCATTACCGCATGGCGTTCATAGGTTAATAAGAATAAGTTTGCCGATGTCCACCATATTGCTAGCGCCGGAAAATCATAAAATGCGTAAAAAAATAAAATAACGTTATTTTTTAGACAGACTAGTGCTTAGCCCGTTCAGAGAAAATATAGTTGCAAGCGGTTAGATCGGAAAGGCTTGGATGCTGGAGCAAGAGAATGGCGGCGCTCCTGATCCCTTACAGGAACGCCTTAGGATTAGAATTTTTTGTCGATTAATACGTTACCGTCTATCACCAGCTTGGATACGCCGCCTAGTTGCTGACGCAAGGTGCAAGAAGCTGTTTTGAAATTATCGCCTGCTTCGCCCACCCATTCTAGAGTCACGTAGGTTTCCTTATCGGTATCGGTTTTAGATGGGAAAAACACTTGTGAACCCGTATGCTTCTCTATCAACTTCGGGCATTTTTGATTGGCCATGTCCTGCATTGCCACAAGCGACCGAATTTGTGACGCGGCTTCTTTTTGCTCGTTAGTTTGCTCTTTGCTCGCGCCGACCATTAAAAAACCGACCACAAATACGCCGATCACAGCAATGATCATTTTCTGGGTTTCGCTTATAGATTTCTGTTCTTCACTCATGGTTGCTCTCCTCCATTTATAATTATGTTCGGAAAATCCGAGGTGTTACCGGACCGGATTCTATGCCATGTTGACACTATCAGCAATTGATGATTCTTAAAGCGCACGAAATCGTCACGGTATGGCCGACAAAAACGGCTAAGCTTCCACCTGCGCAATCCAATCTTCCAGATTGTAATAATTGGTAACGCGCGCCACTTTGCCGTCGCGGATATCGAAGAATGCGCCGGCCGGCAGCCGATATCTTTGGCCTTTGGCTTCAGGCAAGCCTTCGTCTGTATTCAGGTATTCGCCCAAAACCACAAATTCCGCCGCGGCACGGGTACCCTCTTCGTTTGCCATGATCACCATGTCGACCAATTGCTCAGAATAATGCCGATTCATTTTCTCCATGAATTTGGCGAACGCTTCTTTGCCTTGTTCGCGGCCGCCTTGGTTGATGTCATGCACCACGTCATCAGCCAGCAAGCTCAGGAAGGTATCCATGTCGCCATTGTTGAAAGCTTGATAGTAATTTTGGATCAGTTCTTTGGCTTGTTGCATGATTGCACTCACTGAATGGTTGAAAAAACCGGCAATTTTGCCAGAAACGGCGGATTTTTTCAGCTTAAAATTCAACCCCTTGTTCGGCTTTGATGCCTGCTTGGTAAGCATGCTTGACCGGCCTCATTTCGGTCACCGTATCGGCGACTTCAACGACTTCAGGCGCGGCATTACGCCCGGTGAGTAGCAAATGCATCCAGGCCGGCTTTTCATGACGGATAAAATCGGCGATTTCCTGACCGCTAATCCAGTCATAACCGCAGCAATAATTGATCTCATCCAGCACGACCAAATCGAATGCCTCGGACAAGATTTTTCGTTTGGCGAACTCCCAAATCTCGCGACTGGTTTTGATATCTTGCTCGGGATTTTTGGTGTTCCAGGTAAAACCGTCGCCCAGAGCATGCCATTCGATGTTGTCGAAGCGCTCGGCGGCCTTCTGCTCACCGGTTTGCCACTGTCCCTTGATGAATTGAATCACGCAGACCTTCATCCCCCAGCCCGCAGCGCGAAACGCTACCCCAATGGCACTCGAAGACTTGCCCTTGCCCTCGCCGGTATGCACCAGCACTATACCTTTGCGCCTGTCCCTACTCTTCATTCGGCTTTCCCACGCACCAGGTGTTACGGACTTTGACAGCCAATATCAGCGCGGCCAGCATCAATGTGACGCCATTGGCGGCGATAATCGCGGGATTGGACAAATAAATCCCGTAAATCAGCCACAACAATACGCCGGAGGTAAACAAGGCATACATTCCAAACGATAGCGATTCGGTGTCGCGGGTTTTCAAGGTTAAAATGGCTTGCGGCAAAAAGGAAGCCGTGGTCAACATGGCTGCCACATATCCGATCAAATCGGGAGTCATATTCATTGATTAAATTTCAGACAGGAAAAAAGTGTTGTCGAGCCGAATAAAATAAAGCAATCAGCGATACCTGAAAAAAAGTAAGCAGCCAAAAATAACCGACGAACATCATGATCTTGACGGCTTTCTCGGCGGTTTTGCGCCGGACCAGCCAGACCGCACCCAGCGCGGAAACCGCCAGCACCAACAACAATATCGCGATTGCAAAAGGCATGGGAGATTAACGCGGCGGCGGCGCCAATACCTCGCGAGAACCATTGGTTTCAGCCGGGCTGACTACTCCGGCGTTTTCCATATCTTCTATGATACGGGCCGCGCGATTGTAGCCGATTTTGAAGCGGCGCTGTACGCTGGAAATCGAAGCTTTTCTGGACTCGGTCACGAACGCGACGGCTTGATCGTATATAGGATCGTTCTCGCTCTCGTCACTATCGAGACTGGTCAACTCGCCGCTGTCGGTGCGTTCTTGGGTAATTTCGTCCAGATAATCGGTCGGCCCGGTTTTCTTCATGAACTCCACAACCCGATGCACTTCGTGGTCGTCCACGAAAGCACCATGAGCCCTCAACGGAATACTGGTGCCGGAAGGCAGGAACAGCATATCGCCGTTACCCAGCAAGGCTTCGGCGCCGCCCTGATCGATGATAGTCCGCGAGTCGATACGCGACGACACTTGGAAGGAAATTCGGGTCGGTACATTGGCTTTGATCAAACCGGTCAACACGTCGACTGACGGACGTTGCGTCGCCAACACCAAATGGATACCGGCGGCGCGGGCCTTTTGCGCCAAACGCGCGATCAGCTCTTCGACCTTCTTGCCGACCACCATCATCATGTCGGCCAGCTCGTCGATGACGATGACGATACTGGGTAAAGTCGCCAGAATCGGATAGTCTTCCACCGGCATCGGCGCTTCAGGCGTAAATAACGGATCGCGAATCGGCTGTCCCTTGGCTTCGGCTTCGTTAACCGCGTGATTATAGCCCGCTATGTTGCGCACCCCGAGCTTGGACATTAATTTATAACGGCGTTCCATCTCCGCTACCGCCCAGCGCAAGGCGTTTTGGGCGTCCTTCATGTCGGTAACCACCGGGGTCAGCAAATGCGGGATGCCCTCGTAAACCGACAGCTCCAGCATCTTAGGATCGATCATGATCAAACGCACGTCTTCGGGCTTGGACTTATACAAAAGACTTAGAATCATCGTGTTGATCGCGACCGACTTACCCGAGCCGGTGGTACCCGCCACTAAGGCGTGCGGCATTTTCGCCAAATCGGCGATGACCGGCACGCCGGATATATCCTTACCCATCGCAATCGTAAGTTTGGACTTGGAGCGTTCGAACTTGTCCGATTCGAGCAAATCCCTCAGCGAGACCATTTCACGTTCCCGGTTCGGAATCTCCAACCCGATGACCGACTTACCTTCGATTACTTCGACGATGCGTACGCTGGTTACCGAAAGACCGCGAGCCAAATCCTTAGCCAAACTGCTGATCCGGCTGACTTTAACGCCGGCAGCCGGACGCAATTCAAACCGTGTGATAACCGGGCCCGGCAATACGGCCTCGACTTCCGCCGAAATACCGTAATCCAGCAACACATCTTCAACTTGCTTGGAAATCTCCTCCAATTCCGAATTGGAGTACCGCTTTACTTTATTTTCCCTCTTCTCCAGCAGCGTGAGCGACGGCAGTGTGTTTAAATAGATTTCCCCTCCCCGATCGTCTGCGGCCTTGGCGGCTTTAGCTTTTAAAGGTTTGACGGCGACCGGCTTATCTTCCACCTTGGGGTTCAGAATCTGTAATTTGGACTTCTTGGATTTCTCATCGTCGAAATGATCGGAAACGCGGACTTTTTTGCTAACGGCAGGACGTTGTTTTTTCTCCGCTCGATGTTGCGCCGGTGCTTCCAATGCTTTCTTCCCTACTACGGAAAACAATCCCAATGCGCATTTGCCGATCAAATTCATAGTAGCTAGCCAAGACAGGCCGGTCAGTAGAGTAATACCGATCATGAATACCGCCAGCAACAGCAAGGTGGAACCGGAATTCCCTAAAAGATGCACTAACACATCGCCGATTTCGCGACCGAGAATGCCGCCCGGACTTTCCGGCAAATCGACTTTGGTTCTAAGAAAATGCAAATGCAAACATAAAATCCCGGAGCCGGAGACCATGGTTGCTATAAAACCGCCACTCCGCGTCAGTAATAGCCAGCGATTGATCTGAGGTTTATGGGACACATACAACATGTAGCCGTATACAAAAACCATCAGCGGGATCAAGTAAGCCGTTAGGCCGAAAAAATATAAAACAAAATTGGACAACCAGGCGCCGAATAGGCCGCAGGCATTGTTGATGGCTTGATACGAGGTACTGTGACTCCATCCCGGATCATTGGAATCGAACGTCAACAACGCAATCAAAAGAAACAGTCCGCAGCAAGAAAAACCCAATAAACCGATTTCGCGAATTCCTCGCGCTGTTCGTTCTTCCACAACAGCTACCATAATTCAATACTCATTAAAATAAATGCCTAATAAAACATGATTATAGATGATTAAAGCAGATTTAACATTAGCTCGCCTAGGTTTCAGCGCGGCAACGCAATCGACAACAATATCTCGCACTTGGTACAGCAGCGAACTTGATCACTAATCAAAGCCGCGCCATAACGTTTTCTCGGCCGGCACGTGGCTAACATTTTGGATCCATTTTGCGGCCGGAAATCAAATTTCGGCCAAGCCGATCTATGATATACGGCTGAGTCCTGTTTGACACCTCACAAATATTACCTACAGTTCAATTAAGAAATGCGCATGCGTGGCAAGCCGAGCTGATCATCAATATTTTGATAGCCGCGGTATCCAGCAAATACATCCGGGTTTTACGAGACCTAAGTCAGCACATGAAGAAACGACGGTTTTTCATACCAAGAGATAAACATGAAACCTTACAGATACGTTGCCACCCATATCGCTAACGCTTTATGCTGCAGCCTTTTGCTGTCCGGCTGCGCCAATCTGGAAGCGGTTGGAGAATTCGCTCGCGGCGCGAAAGCTCTTTCCGACGCATCCGGAAAATTCTACGAAAAATCGCTCGAAAGCGACCGCCAACTCGCAATGCTTGGCGTTGACCTAGGAGCGGCTTATAACAGTCCGGAATGCAGAAAGAAAGACGCTTCTTATCTTACCCCATGGGACTGCGCTGTTCGTGGCGAAAATTTGCTCTCCGAAACGCGAAGAAACCGTGCCGCCGTCGCCGCTTTGGGTCTATATGCGCAGGCATTGAATGAAATCGCTTCTTTCAAAGACGATGCGCAAATAGAAAAGACCTCCGAAGAACTGAGCGGCAATCTCATCGACATTGCCAAAACCCTCGATATCGCCGTCGACACAAAGGAATCGGCATTAGCGACTGCCATCATCGACGTGGCGAAAATTTACGTCGACCTGAAAGTGAGAACTATCGTTTACGAAAAAGTAAAACAGGCGCAAGAACCAGTCTCTTTAATCGTGCAAACCCTGAAAGAGGATATAAAACACCAACAACAACGTGTCAAAGTCGGCCGAATTAATGCCAAGGCAACGCGTGAACAATGGTTCGACGCCTTCCGCCAGGATTATCAAAATCCGACTACGACGGCGGCGAGCAAAGCCGCGTTATCGATCGCGGCGGGCCACTTGGTTGAAGACGAACTATTCGATCTCATGGAAGAACTGCCTAACAAACAGTTTTTAGCCAACCTGGAGCGAACTGCGGATAGTTGTTTGAAGGCGCACGCCGCTATTCAGGATCCGGACCTCAAAGACAGGGCTGATGCCGTGAAACTTTTTGTCAAAGATGCCAAGAATCTGTTATCTAGCGCAAAACGATTAGCTGAATAACCGATTTCATCCATTTCTGCGGGACGTCGCATCCCGAGGAGTCCGATATGCCGTCCACCCCTGAAAATATACTCGACGATTTGTCTACAATCATTGCCGACCTGGGCGCCATTCGAGAAAAGGTTCCCGACGCCACCGACCGCGCGGCCGTCAACAACCAGATTAAGGCATTGACCAAATGGTGGCGCGCAATCGACGACGAACGGGCCGAACAAAGCAACAGCGAATTGGATGATGCGAAAACCGCGCTTGGCAAAATTACCCAAGACTTAAAAGCGGAAAAAAAGGAATTATCGAACGTTGCTATTGTGATTCATCGCGGCGCGCAAGCCGTCGCGATTGCGGAAAAAGTCGTTAAGTTGATAGCCTGACGCCATTTGGTACCGTTGCCATCCTTAACATGCCCACAAGCGAATTGTATCGGTTTCGCACACCCTTCAAGAACCAGTTACCGAAACGTCTGTCAACTTAATTATTGACAAGCAATTTCAAAACCGTTAAATAACTCACATTTTAACATCCGATTTTTGTCAACACAGTTCGACGGGCATCTTAAGTCAACAGTAAAAAAACAACGTTGAGCTTACCTCATTCAACTCACAGCCAACCGGAGAAAACAACGCATGTTTAATCAAAATCGATATTTTCAAAACGCCATTGCTGTTGTTTTCGGTTTGACCTTAGTCAGCTCCTGTCCGGTTCACGCTGCTTTCGTTGACGCATCTAGTGATATAACGATCGGTAACTTGCGATTTACATTGAGTGATCCTAACGCGCAGATAGCATGGACTGATGTCTGGTACGGCGAGGTTAGAGCTCATGCGGCGGATACGGATAGCCTACCTGCCGATGATTACGACTCTTTGTTAGGCAATGACGGTTCGATCAAGGCCGAGGCAAACACAGCCCATGTAAGTTCCTTGGCTAATTACGAAGTGGTCAACGGCAGTCAAATTGGAATGGATCCCGCAGCAGGGGTTACGGGGTCTACTCTTTCGGCCCTGCTCTTGCAGCATCCGAACATGCAGGCGGACGGATCTGCCATTTCCAACTTCGACAACTATTTTAGGTTGTTCGATACGGCTAATCCTAATAGCACGGAAGCCATCGATGTATTGATCCAAATGGATTTCGCCGGCTCCATTTTCGGAAGCGCAGACGCCGAAGGCTTTTTCGTCGACATCACTCACATTGCCTCCTTGTCGGTCTTCGATAGTTTGAGCGGTGGACTCTTAGGTTCCGATTTATTCCGGGACAGTATTTCCGGTACCAACACAACGCTTATCCATAACAATAGCGGCGTACTCGAGATTCCAGTAACCCTCAACTACAACACAGAGTACTGGTTGTACGCTGAGGCCGATAGCGAAATTCAAGGTTACACGACGACGGTGCCGGAACCTAATACATTGCTATTGTTGTTCATCTGCGTGCCAGCGATGTTCCGGCTCTCTCGCAAGCAATTCGCGACTTAATTGCTTTTCTAAAGCTTTCATGCGTCAAGGATAAAACAACTTATCTTGACTTTTGTCGGGGGGGGTTACTGTGTACAAGCACGCTACTAACCTAATTGCTTTATCTATTCTTCTCAGTGTGCTTTCAGCTCTGCCCTCTACCGCCTCCGCCAAGTTTTTCGGCGGAAAGCGGGTGTTCTGTTGTCCAACCTGCTGTCCTCAGGGCACATCCGACGGATCCAGTGTATCGGGCGCTACCACCGACAAATCCATAGGGACTGGCTTTGTGTCGAACACCGAAGGACTATTGGGTGAAACCTATCCGGTCTTTCAGACTTCTGGCGCAAATAATGCCCTATTGGAGTTCTACCTTTACTATGCGAGTTACAACGCTAATGGCGATCCATCGCTTGATACGGTAACAGGCTTTGGCTGGAGCCACTCCTACAATATTTTCCTGTTCACTCAAGGCCGTGATGTCTTCAAGATGAGCCCTGCCGGGATCGTCACCAAATATCAACGCTTAGGTCGGCGGGGCTCTCTATCCGCTTTGCCGGGGACGCAACAAGAGATCGTCGAAAATCCCGACGGTTCAATCGTCATCACGAATCGGCAAGGCGGAACCGCCTTTTTATTTCGAAAAATTCCCGGCAACCCTTTACGAGTCGCCGCGGTAGAACCATTGATGCTCACGTCCATTACCGACCGCAACGGCAATGTCACCCAATTGACTTATCAAAATGGCCTGTTGTCGTTAGTGGAGGATGCCTTCGGCCGGCAAATCAAACTCGATTACAACGCCAGCCATCACCTGACCAAGATCACCGATCCTCTTGGCCGGGTAACCCAACTCCAATACGGCGGCTATAGCAATCTGACCAAGATTATCGATCCGCTCGGAAACACGGTTCAATACGCTTACGATGTAAGGCATCAGATAATACGCAAGGTCGATAAGGACGGCCACCAATGGACCTATAAATATAACGCAGGCGGCCATCCGATAGCCGTTACCGATCAGGCCGGCGACCCGGTGCTCAGCCTTGCAAATCCGGACGACTGGGCCACGAACGCCACCGATTTGGCCTTATATAAATTGCGCACCTATATTCCGTCGGTAACGACCCATACCGATGGACGCGGCAACCAATGGCAATATTCCTATAACTCGGACGGCCAGATTACCAAGATAGTGGCGCCCGATGGGGCCGCGACTACATATGCCTACGATCCGGCCACGCTGAATATGGCCAGCATGACCGATGCCAACGGCCATACCACCCAATACGAATATGACGGTTTCGGCAATTTGATCAAACAAACCGACGCCAACGGCAACGAAATCCGCTACGAATACAATAATCCGTTCAATTTCGTTACCCATATGGCCTACTTCGGCAACGGCGCAAACACACCGCATTCGGTGACAACGTATGAATACGATGCTCTGGGTAACCGCATCAGAGAAACCCGCGACGTCGGCGGCCTTAATCTGCGCACCGACTGGGGCTATTATGTTTCTGGTGTACCGGAACCAGGCAACCCCAGCGGCGTCAGGGGCTTGATGAAAAGCGAGGAAGTACATAACGGCTCGATCGTCCAGATTACAAGCTATCAATACGACGACTTCGGCAACCGGAATAAAGTGACCGATCCCGAAGGCAATGTCACGGTTTATGGTTACGACATGCTCGGCAATCGCCTTACATTGATCGATGCCAACGGTCATGAATGGGGCTACACCTACGACGCACTCGACCGGCTGATCCGGGAAACCGATCCGCTCGACTTCCTGACCGAATACGATTACGACGGCGTCGGTAACCGCACCGAAGTACGCAAGCAGGCGACCAAGACACCCGATATATTCCAAATCACCCGCTACGAATACGACTTGCGCAACCGTTTGATCAAGGAAATCCGCGATCCGGACGATCTAAATCTGGTTACGGCCTATAGCTACGACAACAACGACAACCGCAAAACCGTCACCGACCCAAGAAATAAAATCACCAGTTTCGACTACGACCAGCAAAACCGCCTGAGCAAAGTCACCGATGCGCTAGGCAATCAAACTCAATACGCCTACGACCCGGTCGGCAACCGTATTCAGGAAACCGACGCCAACGGCCACAAATCCTGCAATCAGTACGACGCCTTGAACCGTCTGACCGTGCAGATCCGCAAAATGGGGGCAACGTCTTGCGCGCTGACGGCGGCGAATGACATCGTCACTCAGCATTTTTACGATAGCGGCGCGGCCATGGCCTGCGACCACGACCCCGGCTCGCCGACCTGTGACGGCCCTACTCCCGGCAGCAGCAACATCGCCTACACGATCGACCCGGAAGGTAAATACAGCTATTTCAAATACGACAAGGTCGACCGGCGCTGGATCACGATTCGCAAGGTTACCGACAACGCCGATAGCTGCGATGGCGACGATTGGTGCGAGTACACCAAGTATGATGATGCGAGCAACGTGACCGCTCGTATCGACGCCAACGGCAACCGTACCGACTATGGGTATTTTCTCAACAATTGGCTGCATAGCGAAATCGTCGATCCTGGCGGACTGAACCTGACCACCACGACCGTTTACGACGGCGTCGGCAATGCCAAGACCGTCACCAATCCGCGCGGCAACGTCGCCACCAACAGCTACGACGCCCGCAACCAATTAGTCTTGGTGACCGACAGCATCGGCAAGGTGGCCGACTATCAATACGACGGCATCGGCAACCGAACTCAGGAATGCGACGGCAATACCAACTGCACCGGCTATGTCTACGACGCAGTCAATCGGCTGGTCGCCGTCACCGATGCGATGGGTAACAACACTACCAACGGTTACGACAAGGCCGGCAACCTGATCAAGGTCACCGACCGCGAAAGCCATGTATCCTGTCATTACTACGACGACATCAACCGCCGCACCCGCACCGCGCAACTAATGGGCGGCAGCAACTGCGCGCTGCTGTCGTTCAAAGACCTTTGGACCGACACCGAATACGATGCGGTGGGTAACGTCACCCGCTTGATCACCGCCAAGCAAAACAGCACGCCAGCGGCTTGTGCAGGCGCTTCGCCGCCGGCCGATTGCGAGACCACCAGCTACCGGTACGACCCGGCCGACCGTTTAGTGCTGGAAACATACGCTGACAGTACAACCCGGCAATTCGAATATGACAAAGCCGGTAATCTCATTCAGCGCACCGATCAGCTTGGCCAAGTGACCCAATATGCTTATAACGACCTGTATTATCCGGTGCTTAGAGATTACCTGGATCCTACCGAGCCCGACGACAGCTTTACTTACGATGTCGGCGGCCGCATGCTGAGCGCCGACCGCAACGGCTGGGTCACTAACTTCGATAGTTACGACGCGGCCAACCGCCTGCTGCAAACCACTCAGGACGCCGCCGGAACGCCGATGGTCGTGCAATATGTCTATGATACTCCGGCCGGCAAACGCGACGTCACCTATCCCGGCGGCCGCGCCTGCAACGAACAAATGGATTTACGCGGGCGTTTGCAAGACGATAGCTGCGATAGTTTCAATGCTAGCTACCTCTATGACTTGGGCAACCGGGTCGAAACCCGCACCTACAACAACGGCGTGACGGCCAGTTACGGCTATAACGCCAACAACTGGATCACCTCGCTGACTCACAGCGGTAATGTTGCCGGTTTCAATTACGAGTACGACAAGGAAGGCAACAAGCAATACGAAGACAAACAACACGACCAGACCAAATCCGAGGCTTATGCGTATGACGACGTCTATCGCCTGATCGATTACAAGGTCGGCGAATTGGTTGGCTCCACTGTACTGGTACCAACAACTCAACACGAGTACGATCTGGACAAAGTCGGCAACTGGGATCAATTCAAGATTAACGGCGTTGCCTTTAAAAACACACCGAATCAAATGAACGAGTACGACGATCCTTCCACCGACGGGCCGGGCGAGATTCCCGACGACTTAGGCATCCCGAACAACTTCAAGGATCTCGTAGCCACGCCAGCGCCGGATGGCGAAAACTGGGCGCACGACAAAAACGGCAACCGCCGCGAGGACGGCAAGCGCCTGTATGTCTACGACGACGAGAACCGCCTGATCCAGGTTACCCGCAAAAGCGATAACGTGGTCAGCGAATATCGCTACGACGCATTGAGCCGGCGCGTGGTCAAGACCGTCGGCGTCGGCAGCCCATCGCCGGTGACCACTCGTTACGCCTACGACGACGCCCGCATCGTCGAGGAGCAAGACCTCACGGCGGCCACGCTGGCAACTTACGTCTACGGCAACTACATCGACGAAGTGCTGAACATGCAGCGCGGCGGTGCGGATTATTATTACCACCAGAATGCCCTGTGGTCGGTGGCGGCGGTGACCAATGCGGCCGGCGTGGTCGTGGAACGGTACGACTATTCCGATTACGGCTGTCCGTCGGCAACGCACAGCGCCATTGGCAATCCGTGGATGTTTACCGGGCGGCAGTGGGATGAGGAGTCTGGGTTGTATTTTTACCGGGCTAGGTATTATGACTGTGAGAGTGGGAGGTTTTTGCAGAGGGATCCGTTGGGGTATGTTGATGGGATGAATCTATACGGTTACGTTGCAAATAAACCAAGCACTTTATTAGATCCTTTTGGATATTGGACATGGACCGCCCTAGAAGATTGTACTATCAAGTTTAAAACATATATGATTATTTATGGAAATTTTGCCAATTGGAAGTTAGCATTGGACATAACAAAACAGATTAAGAATTTCTGGAATGTAAATACCCCGAAATACTTCTGTTGCGAAGTCCAATTCGATGTTTTTATTGCCCCAATTAAATCTAAACCAGTGGCTTCAAAGTCAGCTCCTAATTTTGACTTAATCAAAATTTTGGGTGGTAGAGGTGGGTCATCTTCAACGATGGGTACGCCAAATAAAATCGCTGCTAATGAAGGATCTTGGTTTTACAACGAAAAGGAAGAATTTAGCTATGAGCATGAATTTGGCCATTTGCTGGGGTTGGACGATGAGTACAATTATTCCGGTCCTGGTGGATCACTCGTGAACCTCAATCCGCAAGGAGTTGGAAATCCACAAAGTATTATGGCGGAGACGTGGAGGAGCAAAGGGATAGCACCGAGGGTATTACAAACTCATATCGATGAATTAGTAAAGAAATCCAAAATAAAGGAAGATAAGTGCAGAAGAAGTGGCGTGGGAGATTGCTGCCCAATGTGCCTGAACAGGACGGGGTTTGCAGCCCCGTCCTGAACCTTTCAACTATTAGCCAAGACCAAACCAAATCGTGCTCTTTCCCTGAGCGGGACGGGGTTTGTAACCCCGTCCTGAACCTTTCAATCGTCAGCCAAGACAAACCAAAACGTTCGGAGCGGGTTAAATAACCCGCCCCGCCGAGTCGTTATGTCCGTGATAGTGTTCTGCCGTTGAATTGGTGCGGAGATACAGGCGATTTGGGCACGACATCGGAACCCGTAACCCGTAAGACGGATTGCGTAGGTTGGATTAGCGAAGCGTAATCCGACATTTTGCCTCAATCTTGGGATTACTTTCGTGAAGGCGGAATGCGCTATCGCTTTTCCGCCCTACGTCGGACCTTGGGTGGTGGAGATGAACTGAGGGGTTGGCCTATACTTTGGCTATGCCGAATTATCGTCGTTATCGCATCCCCGGCGGGTGTTATTTTTTTACGGTCAATTTGCTGGAAGGGCATAACACTCTGTTGGTTGGCCACACGGCCGTACGGCGGATGAATTCTATGGCCGTATGGCGGCGGGTGAATTGAAGCATGGTCGGTGGGCGTATGGCGGATTCGCCAACGGCAATCCGCCATCATTCGGAGCGATGACCCGAATCATCATCGATCGGCTTGATTCGGCGAGATTACTGTTTTGCTTTTGTTGTTTCGGATTATTGTCCATGGCGACGGGTTGTTTTGGCGGATTGTCGCTACGCTCCGAATCCGCCCTACGCTATTTATTGATTTTTTCGATGATGAGGTATCTGTGCCTAACTATAGGCGGAATTTTGTCGCGGGCGGTTGCTATTTCTTTACGGTCAATTTGCTGGAAAGGAATCGCACGTTGTTGACGGATCATATCGAGTTGTTACGGGATTCGGTGCGGCGGGTGAAACGACTGTATCCGTTCCACATCGATGCCTGGGTGGTGCTACCTGATCATTTGCATGCTGTCATTACTTTGCCACCCGATACCGACAACTTTCCTGTGCGTTGGCGGCTGATCAAGTTGCTGTTCTCCAAAGGCTTACCGCGTACCGAACGACTCTCCGCGACACGTCGCAAACGTTCGGAGCGAGGCATATGGCAGCGGCGTTATTGTGAGCATACGATCTCGACCGATACGGATTACGCCCGCCATATCGATTATATCCATGTCAATCCCTTGAAACATGGCTATGTGGCACGGGTACAAGATTGGCCCTACTCCATCTTTCATCGTTATGTCCGTGATGGTGTTCTGCCGTTGAATTGGTGCGGAGATACAGGCGATTTGGGCACGACATCGGAACCCGTAACCCGTAAGACAGATTGCGTAGGTTGGATTAGCGAAGCGTAATCCGACATTTTGCCTCAATCTTGGGATTACTTTCGTGAAGGCGGAATGCACTACGCTTTTCCGCCCTACGTCGGCCCTTGGATGGTGGAGATGAACTGTTAACGACTGATTAACCCCATCTACCCCAGTTGCTTCAGTCCGTTAATATAGACGGTATCGACAGACCAAGGCAGC